>CAIUPE010000116.1 GCA_903900975.1 uncultured Hyphomicrobiales bacterium
ATTGTATTTAATAAATCAAAATATATTTCAAATAACTGTCCAAAATATTATTTTAAAAATATTTTTGATTATTATAATTTTTATTATCTTTCTTGGACAGAGCACTATTCTAATTCCAATATTTATTTTTTAAAGACAGATGATTTGAATGACGATCCCTATTTATATTTAAGTCAGATATTGCCAGAACCCATCCGTGTGAAAAAAAATATTCGATCGCCCGAAAGTGCTGTTCTGCCGTCTACGGACGGGCAGGCTTCGGTGTTGGCTGGCTCTTTCCCAGCCAAAAATGAAACCAATTATGAACAATACAGGGCTGAAATTTTCGATATGATCGATCCCCGGATCAGAGCTCGATTTGGGTTCGATCGTCCGCTGCCGTTACTCCGTCAATCGCGGGTATAGGCGCGCGGCGATAACGACGCAGATTGACGTCGCTGCGAATAGAACGGCAAAATCGGTCGCCAGCCCGTATTTTGTTATACCATCGGCGAGCATCAAGGCGCGAAGTCCGTCAACCTCATAGGTTAACGGATTGGCCGAGGAGAGTGCTCTCAGCCATGTTGGCATGATTTCAATGGGGTAGATTGCGTTACTCGCGAAAAAGATCGGCATGGTCAGCAATTGGCCAATACCCATAAAACGGTCCCGTGTTTTGACGAGGCAGGCGATGATGAGCGAGAAGGTTGAGAAAAGCGCCGAGCCGATCCAGATGAAGGCAACGACGCCGAGGATCGAGAAGGGCTCCAGCGCGAGATGAATCCCGAGAATGAGCGCCAGCAGATAAACCATCGTGGCTTGGGTCAATCCGCGGAAGCCCGAGGCGAGCGCTTTGCCAAGAACCAAGGCGCTTCTGGGGGCCGGACTCACCATTTGCCGGTGAAGCACACCGAGGTCCCGTTCCCAAATGATGGAAATGCCAAAGAAAATAGCCGAAAATAACACGCTTTGGGCTAAAATTCCCGGGGCCAAAAAATCGAGATAGGACGATGAGGATGTCGCCAATCCACGGACATTGGCCATCACTTCGCCAAACAGCAATAGCCAAATCGCGGGCTGGAAAGCCCGTGTCAGGACTTCGCTGGGGTCCCGCCGGAGTTTGCGGAATTCGGTGTCGGAAACCGCCTGAATTTGGGTCAGAAAATTACTGACGCGGGTGAACCATGTCGGATTAGCCATGGGCGCGTGCGCTTTCCCGTTCCTGTTTGACCGCATTTATCCGGCCCGATTGCTCTGAATCCGAACCGGTGTTTGCGGCAAACACATCGTCCAAGGTCGCGCCTTTTCCCATGTGGTCTTTCAGGGCTTTTGGCGTTCCTGTGACCGTCAAGCGGCCCTGATGCATGATGCCGATCCGGTCGCATAGGGCTTCGGCCTCGTCCATCTGATGGGTTGTCATCAGAATGGTGACGCCCTCCTGCTTTCGCAGATCGAGCAAATGGTTCCACACCGTATGGCGGGCTACGGGGTCAAGCCCAATCGTTGGTTCATCGAGAAACAGAACGGCCGGCTCGTGCAACATGGCCTGCGCAATTTCAAGGCGCCGGATCATACCCCCGGAATATTGACCGACGAGGCGATTGCCGGCATCGGCCAAATCCATGCGTTCGAGCGCTTCGGTAATTTTCTTTTTACGGATGGCTCGCGGAATGAGGTAGAGACGCGCCGACATCAGCAAGTTTTCATAGCCGGTGAGGTTACCGTCGGACGACAAGAGTTGCGGCACATAGCCGATATGGGCGCGGACACTGGAGGCCTGTTCAACAATGTCGAACGAGGCGACCGATGCCGTTCCCGCGCTCGGTGGCAACAGGGTTGTCAGCATTTTGATCAAGGTAGATTTACCCGCTCCATTGGTTCCGATCAGGCCGAAAATTTCACCGGATCGAACCATCAGATCAAGCGATTGGACGGCTGAAAATGAACCAAAAACTTTAGTCAATTCGCGGGTTTGGATAACGATTTGATTAGTTGGCACGGCTTGATCCTTGGTCACCGTTGCGTCATTTGACCAGTGAGCACATCGAACACCGTACAAAGGATTGATCCTTTTGGCTATCTACTTCGATCCTTTGAACAGGCTTGCTAGAGAATACCACAATTTGTCGCGCTCCTTGCGGCGTTTTCCCTGACGGGCTTCGTCGGAAATGACAACCACTACGTCAGCGGGCCGTTCTGCGCCGTGGGCATCGGTGGCTTTGGTCGACCTCGCGCGGTATTTGGGCGTTACCGGTTTGATCGGGGCGACGCTTCCTACGTTCGGATTGAAGGTAATGCGCATGGAATTTAGCCCTCCGTCTGGTGTTTAAGACGGTTGATTGGTTGGTTTCTTAAGCGATCGTCCACAAAGGTGCCCGAACTCAAAGTACACGATCACCAGCTTCGTCGATCAGGAGCTTCCCGTCTTCTTTTATAAATGGTCCTTGTGGCCAGCGGTCCAGCACATCGAGCACCGTCTCGCTCGGCCGACAGAGGCGAACGCCCATGGGGGTGCAAACAATCGGCCGATTGACCAGAACGGGGTATTTGGTCATCGCTTCGAGGATGTGCTCATCGCTCACGCCATCGTCCATCAACCCGAGTGCGGCAGCGGGTGACTTGCTGGTGCGAAGCGCCGCACGTGGTGTAAGGTCTGCTGCGGCAAACAGACCGAGCAATTGCGATATGGTCCATCCGGTCGTGAGGTAGGGTATGATCGTTGGCCGGTATCCAGCCGCTTCAATGATCGCCAAAACATTGCGGGAGGTTCCGCATTCGGGGTTGTGATAGATCACGATGCTCATCGCGTTTCCTTGTGTTAGGCGAGTTTAGCATTTTCGCTAGGCCGATGGACAGCTTCGAAATCATCCTTTTCATTTGTCTATTCCGAACACAATCGAGACAGGTTAGTTTCTTATGATGATGGATCTGGTCGATAGTGCTGTGGTGCCTATTCCCTCTGCGGTTGCGGTTGGACGTATTCCGCGCAGGCAGATCCAGGAGGCCGTTGTTCTGGCCATGGCTGATCCTGATCCGGCCAATCTGTTCATGCGACTCTATTATATTTTTCAAAGCATCGGCATGTTTGACCAAGCGCGGGATATGCATGCTAAAGCGCTCGAACGGCGAAAGGTCTATCGGCTGAACGGATCGGCGACGCCCACGCTTCGGTTGCTTGCCATTCTGGGCCCTGATCCCGAGCGCGACAATGTGCCGATCGAATATGTGGTAGACGGAAGCGATATTCGTCTTGAATTTCTTTATTTTAACGGATCGGACGCGACGCCCTTGGTCCTGCCGGACCATGACGTCGCATTTGTTGGCATCGGTGAATCGGAGCAGGGCAATGTCCATCTGAACGCTTTGGAAGGGCTGCTGCACGATTGGCCTCGGCCGGTGCTAAACCGACCTGCCGCTATACTCCGCTGCGCCCGTGATCGCTTGCGGGAAAGTCTGGCTGGGCTTTCAGGCGTGCGTATTCCGGCTTATCGGCGGATTGGAAAGGACGGGACGGACGTTACCTCCTTTCCGTGTGTGATCCGACCACTCGACGCCCATGCCGGAAAGGGTTTTGAAAAAATCGATGATTCTAAAGCATTGGCGCATTATCTGGCCCACCGGGAGGAGTATGCGTTTTACGTTGCCGATTATCTTGATTATCGCTCTGCCGATGGCCAGTTCAGAAAATACCGGATCGCCTTGATCGATCACCAGCCGCATTTGTGTCATATGGCGATCGCGGATGACTGGATGGTTCATTACATCACAGCCGGTATGGAACGGAGCCCGCAAAAACAGGCCGAGGAAGCGGGTGAATTTGCCAATTTCCATCAAAGCTTTGGCCTTCGACATGGAAAAGCGCTTACCGCAGTAGCTAAGGCAATCGCGCTCGATTATGTGGTGCTCGATTGTGGTGAAATGCCCGATGGCCAATTGATCGTGTTTGAAGCGGATATCCGTTCCTGGGTACACAATGTCGATCCTGCCGACCTGTTTCCCTATAAATCGCCGCATATGAAACAGATCTTTGCCGCTTTTCGGCAGTTGCTTTTTGATCGCCGGCATAACCCTCGTCAGGTCTAGACGGCCAATTCCCAGCGGTCGCGCCAATCGGGGGCTACGTAATTGATTATGAGCGATTTACGAATGCCGTCGATCGTCCGGCGGTGAAAGCCGTGCCAGGTGTCGGACGCTGGAACAAAAATGAGCCCACCATTGAAACCATAGGGCGCGGTGTGTACGAGGTTGTGCTCGGGCGATGAATCATAAACATCGGTGCCACAATTGGCGAGCGCAGGATCATCTGAAAGATAAATCAGCATGGTGAATTTTTTAACAGCAATATCCGTATGCGGCTCAAGCCAGAAGCTGCCGGTATCCTGACAATATTCCACGCGTAGCAAGGCGTCATCAAGCGCGGCACCCGTTTCGCGCTTCAATGTTTCGCGCATTTCGGGATGATCGAAGGCCGTTACGAAAGACGCGCATACCTCGAATTTTTTCTGATTCTCTGGGGTAAAATAAACCCGCTTGGCGTTGTTGGTTTCCCGCCTCCCGTCATGCTCCATCGTGTCGGGCGCGGGGAAGGGAAGGTTGGCGAGTTGGCGGGCGGTTTGCTCAGGCAACGCCCCTTGTAACAGCCAATGGGGGTAAGGAATCCGATGCGCGTCCGACGCCGACATGGCCGCGAAAAAGGCCTTTTTGATTGCTTCCGAATTTGGGTTCCACGCGATATCGGCGTGTGACGTGAAGGTCATTTTTTATCCTATTATCCGCGCTTCTTGTAGAAGGAGGGTATTATTTTTTTGACGAGAGACGACAGCCGGTGACGCCATTCATGGCTCTTCAGTGCGTCTTTGGAGCGTATCCAGTTGAACATTATGTAGCGTCGCTCGCCTACAAAGGGCTTGTGTCCATGCCATGACGTAGGGGTGACACGAAAGGCTGCGAAGCTGCCGCCGCTGGCCGAAATTTCGGCGGCATAATTCTCGATATCCTCGCCATTCCGTAACATCCTCAGGCGACCTTCGGCGGCGTCCCATTCGTCATTAAGGTAGAGAAGGCAGGTGACGACCTTGTCTTTGCTGTCGCAGTGAATGCGACCATCTTTTTGTTGGGCATGGCCCCGCACCGTGACCATAAGGGGAAGGCCTGTTAGATCGATACCGAATTTGTTGCCGATGATCGCGCTAAGCCGCTCTGATTTGACTTCCCGCAGCAGGGCCGCAAAGTTCGGCCCGAATTGGAGCGCGCTGACCGGATAGATACCCGGTTTGTCGATCATTGGAAAATCCTGTTGGATGGCCTGTAGGCTTCCGGGCGTCAAAATATTTTCGACTGCGAAAAAATCGAAAGGATCATGCCTTACGGGTGCTGCGTTGAGGGTTGATAATTTGATCAGTCCAGTCATGGGAATCACGCTCTTGGCCAAGGTGCTTGACCATAGAAGGCGTTGATGCCCCGGCTTTGACCTGAATCAAGAAAGGAAGCAAAACTTATGTCTGGAAGGTCAACCGGGCTTGTTCAAAAGGGCGTCGTTTTGCTTAGGCCATCGATTCGAGCGCCGAGGCCATGTTGGGGTCATCTGAAACCAGTGGGGCCCTAAGGCGGCTCGCGCGGATCGAACCGTTCGCTTCCAGAATGGGATAAGCCACCGAGGTGATATGGGCGTTAATACGCTTTAAGTCCCGAATGATGTCGAGGTGGAGCGCTGTCGTTTCGATAGAGGCCAAGGTGCCATCTCTCAGCCGGCCGAAATGGCTTTCGGCGGCCTTTTTTTCAGCCTGGCGAATATTATCTTTCTCCGCGACCAATTCGCGTGCCATGCCATGATCTCCCGTCATAAAGACGGTAATGGCAAGGCGCATTTGGGCGACTATGCGAGAATGAAGATTTGAAATTTCAGCCCAACCTTCATCGGAAAAGGTCAATTGCTGCCGCTGCATTTTAGCCGCCAGTTCCAGTAGGCTTTTGTCGATGATGTCACCAATATGTTCAAGATTTGTGGTAAAGACGATCATGTTGAAGGTTTGGCGGCTATCGCTCTCCGAAAGGGGATTCCTCATCAAGCGCGTGAGGTAAAGTTTGATGGCTTCGTGCAAACGGTCAACGGGAATATCCAGTTCCTTGATTTTCTCGCGACGCTTTGCCCCCTCTTTGCCAAAGGCCAGTATGACCTCGCGCAGCATCGTTTCAACAATGCCAGATAAATGGATGACTTCGCGGGACGCGCTTGAAATGGCGAGGGCGGGGCGAACCAGCAACGCATCATCAAGATATTCAGGGTGGCCGGGTTCCGCCGCCTCTTGATCGGGGATCATGTAACCCAGCCCATTTGCCACGCGCGCCGTTAAGGGAAGAAACAGTAGGGCGAGCGCGACATTAAAAAGCGAATGAAAATCCGCAATTTGACGTGCCGGATCAACTTCGAGGGATGACAGCAAGGGCAGAATATATCGGATGAAGGTCGCCATAAGAATCACGCCGGTCAATCGAAAGACGAGATTGCCATACAGGATGCGGCGAACAGCGGCATTCGCACCGAAGGATAAACCAATCGGTATAAAACCGGATCCGACATTGGCACCTAAAACCAGTCCGATGGCCAAAGGGACAGAAATGATTCCCGACCCCGTCAGGGATGTCACCAGCAGAATAAAAGCGACGCTCGAATGGAAGATCCATGTCAGCGCGGCTCCAACGAGCAGGGTCATGAACATGTCATCGCCAAGTCGCTGTAAAATAATAACAAATAGGGGACTTTCCCGAATGGTGGTGCTGGCCGCTACAATCATGCCAAGGGCGAGGATCATCAGGCTGAGCCCGATCAGAATGCGGCCCACTTGCTGTGCGAGGGAAGACTGGGTCACCATAAAGGCAACAAAGCCGATGCACAGTAAAAATGGGACCATATCTGCCATTTTGAACGATAACGACTGGATGACCAGCGTGGACCCGATGTCGGCGCCCAGCATGACAGCTAGGCCTGCCGAGAGGGGAATCAAGGCACGTTCAATGAACGAAACGACAATCAGGGCAGTGGCGGATGAACTTTGAACGGCAGCTGCTACGCCGATCCCGGTTAGACAGGCAAGGATAGGGTTTCGGGTCACACGGCCAATCGATTGGCGAAATTTCTCGCCCATGGCTCGAAGAACGCCCGTTTTAACCATGCGCGTTGCCCAAAGGAGGAGGCATATTCCTCCGATCATGTTCAACAATACTGAATGAGCCGCCATGGTTCCTCCTCACCCCCCGCTTATTGTTATTTTCATGAGGGACCAAAAAAATGTCACAAAAATTTCATAAAATAAAGCAACCTTTTACAAATAAACAATTTTCATGTTTTTGATTATCTTTCTTGCACGGCGGCTACAGCTGATTTTTGCATTGGCCGAAGGTGCCATGGAATCACGTTTAGGTGAGGATTGACCGCCGCGACATAACGCGCCGATGCCTTTCGTTTCTTCCAAATTTTCATCGGCAGCGGTCATCGATCTGGGGCGGCGCTACTTTTGAGCCATTCTAATTCCAAGCCCTAGGCCACGGAAGTCCCACGATTCTTGTTGCCTGATTTGAATTGGAACAATTCTAAGGAAAAATTTCCTTATTTACGTTCGTGTTTTTTCCCCTTAAGCGCTGCCTTTCATTGTTCTGAAGGTCAGGAAATTTGATGTCGATTGCCGCACCACGTCGCAAACTGTCGAACTGGAAGCGCTTTGCCCTTGTAGCGGGTCCGGGCTTGGCGGTTATGCTGGCCGATACCGATGCAGGTTGCATTATCACCGCGGCGCAAAGCGGGGCGCAATGGGGCTTCAAGCTCCTTTTGCTGCAATTTATTCTGATGCCCGTTCTCTATATTGTGCAGGAATTGACCGTACGACTGGGCATTGTGACCGGCCATGGCCATGCGCATCTGATCAAGCACCACTTTGGCGGCTTTTGGGCGTGGATCTCCGCCGGAACCTTGATCATTTCCTGCATCGGCGCGTTGTTGACCGAGCTTTCGGGATTAGCGGGCGTTGGTGCTTTGCTGAATATTCCTGCGGGGGTGACGGTTTCGCTGGTGGTTGCTGCCCTGCTGGCGATGGCATATGCGCATACTTATCTGACCTTCGAGCGGATTGCGATTGGATTGGGCCTTTTCGAACTGGTGTTTTTGGGCGTGGCTTGGCTTTCCCACCCTGATGGCGCGGAAATGGTGCGGGATCTCGGCTCAATGCCGTTGGGCAATAGCAAATATTTGTTTTTGCTCTCAGCGAATATCGGGGCTGTTGTGATGCCTTGGATGATCTTTTTCCAGCAATCATCGGTGGTAGAGCGGCGTTTGGGTGTTGAGGATTTGCGGTTTGCCCGTCTCGATACCGCCATCGGATCGGTTTTAACGCAATTGATTATGGCCGCTGTCATTGTTGCGACCGCAGCGACGATCGGCAAGGACGGGGGCGATCAATCCTTGGATACGGTCGAGCAGATCAGTGGTGCGATTACACCGTTTTTGGGTGAGTTCGCCGGAAAGATGCTGTTCGGATTGGGCATGTCAGGTGGCGCGATGGTAGGCGCCATCGTTGTCACGCTGACGGCGGCGCGCACGTTGAGCGAGGTTTTGGGTGTCAAGCACAGCCTAGAGCATGAGCCGCGTGAGGCGGTCTGGTTTTATGGTATCTATACCGCCACGTTGGTGGTTGCCGCCTTGGTGGTTCTCTCAGGCATTAATCTGATCACGTTAAGCGTCGGTGTACAGGTGCTTAACGCGCTCTCGCTGCCGATTGTGTTAGGTTTTTTATTCCTGCTCGCGCGCCGACTGCCCGAACCCTATCGGTTAAAGGGTGCCTACTCCGCTGCCTGTCTCGTGATTATGGGGTTGACCACGGTTCTCGGCGTCTATTCCGGTGTTGCGGGGCTTTGGGACTGATTGATCAAAGCGCGATGTAAAGCAACAAGACGCCCATGGCAGCGCGGTAGATCACGAAGGGCCAAGCCGACATTTTTTCGAAATAGCGGAGCAGGCCCCATACCGCTACAAAGGCAGAAAGCGATCCGGTGACCAGGCCAACGCCGAGCACTTCCCATGCCTGCATAGAAAGGCCGGCATGCAGCAGAACCCAGATTTCTTTTAGGCCTGCCAGTGTAATGGCCGGAAGACCGATGAGGAAGGAAAGGCGCGCGGCGTCTTCGCGGGCATAGCCCATCAGAAGGCCTGCCGTGAGCGTAGAACCCGAGCGCGAGACGCCGGGAATGAGCGCTCCGACCTGAGCGATGCCGATCAGGATGCAATCGAGGATCGTGACGTGAGAAGACGTTCGCTTGTGGGTGCTGACCAGTTCGGTAACACCCAATAAGGCGGCCATGGTCAGCGAGGCAGCACCAATGACCCACGGCGCGCGAAGCGAGCTTCCGCACGCGTTAAGCCAAGGGGCAAGAGCTATTCCGGCCAAGCCGATCGGAAGTGTGGCCAGCACAATGCCGATCGCGGTTCTCAGCGCCGGATTTTGGAAATTGCCGCGCCCGATGGCGGATAGTGAGCCGGTCGCGAGCGCCCAAATATCCCGTCGGAAATAAGTGACAACGGCGAACAACGCAGCGAGCTGCATGGCGGCGGAGAAGGCCGAGCCCGGATCAGGCCAGCCCGATAGCAAGGGGACGAGCCGCATGTGGGCGGTGGACGAGATCGGCAGCAATTCCGTGATGCCTTGGACCAGCCCCAGTAGGGCAGCTTGCGCCATATCGAGTTGCGCGAAACCCGTATCAATTCCACCCGAGCATATATCCGACATGAGCCAGCCCCTATGATTATCCAAAGTCTTCCAGACCGGAAGCGTTGCCGTATTGATTGTCGTCCACTAGGCGTGTTTGCCACCGAGATCAATCGGGTGTCCGCGTGATCCGGCATTGTCCGTATAAACGGTTGTCCACGTTAGCCCTTGATGGGGCGCGACGCCAAATAGGCGCCACCCGAGACAAAAAATAGACCGGCGATGAGCCAGGCGCTCAGCGGTTCCCCAAGAACAGATATGGCAGCGACCCCCGATATGATCGGAACGAGCGAAATCAGGGCGCCCGTTCGCTCGGCTCCCAAAATGGCGACGGCCCTAAGGAAGAACAGCATGGCCAGAACGGTCGGACCAATCCCTTGATAAAGACCCTGCAGCAACAGCATCGAAACTGAGGTTTCGGCCAGTCCCTTTGGGCAAAAAAGGAGATAAATAGGCATGTAAACTAGGCATGACGATAGGGCTAAAAATCGGGTCAAGACCCAAGGATTGTATGCCCATTTCTTGGCCAAGATACTGTAGAGTGCCCAGCTAAGGGACGCGCTCACCAATAATCCGTCCCCTGCCAGCGTCGAAAGATCTACCGTCGTGGCCGTTAGTGTCGGCATAGCCACAAAGATTACGCCTGCCGCGATTGGGAGCAAGGCAAGGACCCGTTGGCGGGGCGGACGAGTGCCTAAAATGATCCAGGCTAGAATTGTGACCAAAAAAGGCTGCATGCCCGGCACCAAAATGCCGCCGTGAACCGCAGGAGCGAGCTTTAGCCCTGCATAAATGATGACGAGAAATACGGCGCCACCGCTCATCGCCAAGAACCATAATTTTAAATCAAACCAGACGCTCCGGGGCAAGTTGAACGAGAAGGGCAGTACCACCAGCGAACCAACGCCCAGCCGAAGGGCAGCGATGTCCCATCCCGTTAACGCACTTTTTCCGCCAAGTCGCGAGATCAGGATAAATCCGGCCCAAATGCCCACCGTGCCCAAGGCAGCGAGATAGCCCTGCATAGCCGATGCTGGCCGAGGAGGGGCCGATTGGTCCAGCAATGCGGTCATGATCGGGAGGTCCACGTCAGGAGGAAAGGTTCGGGAGTCCGCCGCTTGACGGGCTTAAGGTTTAATCCACGATTACCGGCTGGGTCTCAATTTGCCCATACCCTTTGAGGCGGTAAATGATGATTGACACCAGCCAGCTCAGCAAAAAGACGCCGATGATGACGTAGCCCAGCACACCGAAATGATCGTTCAAAGCGCCGATCGTGTCCCAGAACGGGCCATCAAGGTCGAATTTGTCGCCAATCAATCCCAAGGTTTCAATGCCGCCCACGAGCAAGGCGACGATGACCGATACGCCCGTAATGGTCATGTTGTAAAAAAGCTTACGGATCGGCCGCTCATAGGCCCAGCCATAGGCGCCAATCATCAACAGGCCATCGGCGGTATCGACAAGCGACATGCCCGCTGTGAAGAGCGCTGGGAAAACGAGGATGGTGCTCAGCGCCATGCCGCTCGTGGCTTGGGCTGCCGAGATGCCAAAAAGCGCGACTTCCGTGGCGGTATCAAACCCTAGTCCAAACAAGAAGCCGATCGGGAAAAGGTGCCAGCTTTTCGAGACCATATGGAACACGGAGCGGAAGATGCGGGTCAGAAAGCCGGTGCCGTTCAACATCAAATCCATCTGGTCGGATGTGACTGCGTTACCGGCTTTGACCTGCCGAAAGGTGTGGAAGACCGACCGGAACAACAAGATGTTGAAAAAAGCCAGGATGAACAGAAAGCCGGCTGATGCCAGCGTGCTGACCACGCCGCCGATTTCCTTTAATTCGGGGAAAGTCGAACTGATATTGGCTGCGGAAACGCCGACCAGCACCGACATCGCAATCACAATGCTCGAATGGCCGAGCGAGAAAAACAGGCCAAGGGCAACCGGCCGCTCGCCTGCCTGCATCAATTTACGGGTGGCGTTATCGATGGCGGCGATATGATCGGCATCGACCGCATGGCGTAACCCGAACGTATAGGCCAGAAAGGCCGTGCCCAGCAGCACCGGATTGTCGTGCAAAGCGATTATTGCCCAGAGCCAAACGAGCCCGTTGGCGGCGAGTAAAATGCCGAAAATACCGATCAAACGGCTACGAAAATCGAATCTGCCCTGTTTCAAGGCGGAAGCAAAAAGCCCGGACATGACACCCTCGCATAGTCCTATGTGGTCGTAAGGCTGCCGGACCGGAGAGGCCAAGCTGCGCGGATGATAGCAGGTCTCCTGACTTCGCGGGTCAATGCATCCTGCCGGCCTTCCCGGGAACCCCCAGTGGCGTATCGTGGCAGGGCGCTCGCCGCTTACAGTTGCGGGGGCAGTCGCGGATTTTGGGTTGCCCCATCACCGTGTTCCCTTTTCATCCTCATAAGAGGAACTATCGAAACGGAGGCTAACAGGTCGAAAGCACCGCGGCTAGACCGAATCCGACACTTTTCATGCTTCTACGCCGACTGTTTGATGCGTCATGTTGATCGATGTGCAAGGCAGAACCGCACAAATGGGGGTCGCCAGCGCCGCAAGTCCATTCTATCAGGATTTTATTCGATGGAGCCTTGGACGGTTGAGGGATTGATATGACAATGGCCCATGAGACGGTAAACGAGATCAAGCCAACAGTGCCGACGACCGCTTTTCAGATTTTAATTGCAATCTCGGTTGGCCATCTCTTGAACGACATGATCCAATCGTTGATCCCCTCAATCTATCCGATTTTAAAAGCGTCTTATGGATTAAGCTTTGCCGAAGTTGGCCTGATCACGTTGACATGGCAGGGAACGGCTTCGATCCTGCAACCAATGATCGGCTATGTGACAGATCGTAAAGGGCAGCCTTTTTCGCTGGCCGTCGGTATGGGGTTTACGCTTACCGGCTTGCTTGCCTTGTCCCAAGCGGGCAGTTTTGCCCTTATCCTATTGTCAGTCGGATTGATTGGCATCGGATCATCCATTTTTCACCCAGAGTCCTCGCGCGTCGCGCGGATGGCTTCCGGCGGGCGGCATGGTATGGCGCAATCGCTCTTTCAAGTTGGCGGTAATATCGGGTCGGCGATCGGTCCGCTGGTGGCGGCCTTTGTCATTTTGCCTGGCGGACAGGGGTCGGTGGCCTGGTTCGCGCTCGCTGCTTTAGCCGGTGTACTGATCCTTACGCGCGTAGGCTTCTGGTACCGTGACCGTCGACGGGCTTTGAAGGGCAAACTGGCTGCGGTTGCCGTCTCTGTTCATCCGCCGAAAAAAATTGTCTTGTCGCTGGTGATTTTGGCAGCGCTGGTGTTTTCGAAATTTCTCTATATGGCGAGCCTCAGCAATTTCTATACGTTTTATCTCATCGAGCATTTTGCCGTATCGGTGCGGGATGCGCAGCTTTATTTGTTCGTGTTTTTGGGTGCGGTGGCTGCCGGAACGATCGCGGGTGGCCCGATTGGAGATCGGGTCGGACGCCGGACCGTGATCTGGATTTCCATCCTCGGTGTTTTGCCCTTTTCGCTCGTGTTACCCTACGCCAATCTGGGTTGGACGTTGGTATTGAGCATGGTTATCGGGCTTATTCTCTCTTCGGCCTTTTCGGCGATTGTGGTTTTTGCGCAGGAACTGGTGCCAAATAAAGTGGGGGCGGTGTCTGGCCTATTTTTCGGTTTTGCTTTCGGCATGGGAGGCTTGGGCGCAACCTTGCTTGGCATATTGGCCGACCATACCAGTATCGATTACGTCTACCGCGTCGCCTCCTTTTTGCCGGCGGTTGGCTTATTGGCAATCTTCTTGCCCCAGGATCGTCGCGCTGCGTGAGGCAGGATTTATTGTTCGACGACGATCCGGCCATCAACCACCTTGATAATCCGATCGCATTGCTGGGCTAAGTCCATATTGTGGGTGATGAGCAAGATGCTCGTTCCATTTGTGCGGTTGACTTCGCGCATCAGGCTGAAAATGCTTTTGGTGCTCTCGGTGTCGAGGTTTCCGGTCGGCTCGTCGGCCAGCAGGATGTCGGGGTTCATGGCCAAGGCGCGGGCGATGGCCACCCGCTGTTGTTGCCCGCCGGACATATTGTTCGATCGGTTATGACCGACTTTGGTTAGTCCCACTCGCTCAATGAGTTCGACGGCTCGCTGCTCGGCTTTGTCGGTTGGAAAGCCGTGATCGACCAATAGCGGCATCATGACATTTTCAAGCGCGGTAAAGGCCGAAATCAGATAGTGGTATTGGAACACAAAGCCGATCGTATGGCCGCGCAAACGGGTGAGTTCCGCGTCCTCAAGGCCTTTTGTATCGGTGCCATTGATCCGTAACTGGCCCGACGTTGGCCGGTCAAGGAGCCCGATAATGTTGAGCAAGGTACTTTTTCCCGATCCCGAGGGGCCGATAATGGCAACAAATTCGCCCTTGGTGATTGACAGATTGATGTCGTGCAACACCGCTACTTCAGACGGCTCGCCGAGATTGTAGACCTTGTTGATGTGGTTCAAATCGAGAATGGAATTAGCCACGGATTGCCACCACTGGATCGAGTTTGGCCGCTCGTAAAGCGGGCGCCATGGCAGCGAGCAGGCCGGTGAACGTCGCAAGGACCGCCGTCCAGACGAAGAGTTGATAATCGACAATCAGCGGAAATAATTCGCTGCCATCGGCCTGCCGAGCCGTCGCGTGCCAATAGATCAGGGCAAAGCCGCCAATGGCCGAGCCGACGAGCGAGCCAAAAAAGCCGAGTAGCCCGCCTTGGATCAGAAATAAGCGCATGATCTGGCCGCGCGAGGTCCCCATGGCGCGCAATATGCCGATATCGCGCGAGCGCTGAATGACCGACACCACAAGTACGGCCGCAATTCCGAACGCAACCGAAAGGCCGACAAACAGACGGATCAGCATATTGGTCAGATTTTGCGCGTGGATCGCGGTAAAGAATTGCGCATTGGTCCTGATCCAACTGTCAGCGATGACATCGTTGGATGACTGGATGTGGTCGGCAATGTTATCAGCCGCATAAATATCCTTAACGCTGAGATCGAGCGTTGCCACGCCGCCGATCATGCCGAGCAGCGATTGCGCCGTGCGCAAAGAGACATAGGCGTTGCGGGCATTGGCACCCTTGTTGCCGAAATCGAGCAGGCCGACAATGGTCAAAACGCGTGCCCCGGATGTGGAGGTTGTTACGTTGAGCTTGTCACCGAGATTGGCACCCAAATCTTTCGCCAACTCGATACCGATCAGGATGTCGTCGCTCAGCAAACGCGCCTGTCCGTCGACGATATAGTCGGGAATACGTACGACATTGAAATAGGTTTCAGGTTCAACGCCAGTTAGCGTAATGGCGCGGCTGGCATCCCCCCGCATCGCCAGAGCGGAGCCTGATGCGGTTGGGGCGACGGTTGCAATTTCCGGCATGGTTTCGAGTTGGTTGCGGATTTTTTGCCATTGATCAATGGAGACCAGCCTTTGGCTGGGTCGTTGGACAATCGCATCCTCGGTCTCGCCAAGGCCATTGCGCTGCGGACGGGCCAATTGATCGGGCGGTAAAATCTGGATATGCGCCGAGGAGGTCAAGACACGCTTGATGAAATTGGCCTGAAGGCCCGTGAGCATGGCTGACATGAACACGATCACGCCGACGCCGATTGAAATGCCCACCATGATGAACAGCGTCTGTAGCTTGCCGTCGAGTAGAAACCGGGTTGCGGCAATCCACTCGAAGGGCAGCCAGCGTTTCATGGCGTGACGGGCCGCAGGCGCTGGCCCGAGACCACTCCGGAAAGGGAAGGGACGATAAGGTCGCCCTCGTTCAAGCCATCGATGATATCGACATCGCTTTGTCCCCGAAGTCCGATCTTGACGGGATGTTGGACCGCTCGCCCGTTTGACACCAGCAACACCCATGGCTTGTCGGTTTGCACATCATGCACCGAGCGGGTGGTTGCAATGAGCGAATTGTTTCGGCGTCCGACCTCGATATCGACGGAGACCGTCATGTCCTGCCGCAGAAAAGCAGGCGGAGCTTTAACATTCAGTTTCACCTCCACCGAGGCGCGGGCTATATCAATGCCAGGATTGATATAGCTGATGACAGCATCAAATTTCTGGTCGGGAAAGGCATCGGCCGAAGCGATGGCCTTTTGCCCCAATTCGATCAGGCCGAGATTTTTCTCGTCGACCTCGATGACCAATTGGCTCACGCCATCAGGCGCTAGAACGAGAAGCGCCTTGCCGGGCTGAACGACGGAACCTTGTTCGACATTTCTGCTGATGAGGACGCCATCGCGCGGGGCGCTGATGACGGTGTAAGTCAGACGCGATTCCGCAGCCTCTAGATTGGCGCGGGCCTGATTAACTTGCGTTTCGGCGACAACAAAATCGCTGCCGCCGGGACTTGCGGTAAAGACCTGCAATTCAGCATTGCGCACCTGTGCTTTGGCGACATCGAGGTTTTTCTGCGCGTCATCCAAGGCGGCGTTGGGTGAAAATCCGCTTTTGAACAAGGAGGAAGTTCGGTCAAAGGTGTTTTGGGCATCGATCAGCGAGGCTTGGGCTTGGGCCAAGCTTGCCTTGGCTGCCGGCAAGGTCAGTTCGTTAAGTTGCCGGATTCGCGCCTGTGCTTGGGCGAGGGCTCCTTGCGCCTGAACCACGGCCGCGTTGACCTCGCGGGCATCCAGCTTGACCAGGGCTTGCCCTGCTTTGACCATTTGGCCTTCATCAACCAGCACTTCCTGCACGATGCCGATCATCTGGCTACCGATTTCCACCCGATAGGGCGTTTCGAAATGGCCGCTGGCCACCACTGTCTTGATGAGATTGCCGCGTTTGACCTGTTCAACAACGACTTCCGGCCCCAATAAAGCGCGCACACTCAACCATCCGCCAAAGCCGATTAAAGCAAGCAGTGCGAGCAGAAACCAGCGATGGGGCCATATGTGAATGACGGCTCGGGAAAACCAAGAGGAGGTTGGGACGGTTTGCATAACGGGAAGGTTTAATCCAGCTTCAGTTGATTTTGTTTGATATGGAACAAAAGGCCGACGGGCAAGTGAGTGGAGGGTCACCCGTTGACGGCACGTCGACAAGGCGAGATGGTGCCGACCTTAATATATGGGAATGGGAAACGAACCTATGACAACGACAAAAGTAGCTCTCATTATGGCCGGCGGTAGCGGAATGGGAGCCGAATCGGCCCGTAAATTGGCTTCTGAAGGATTTCAAGTTGGTATTCTTTCCTCGTCTGGCAAAGGCGAGGCTTTGGCCAAAGAGCTTGGCGGCATCGGCGTCACCGGTTCCAACCAATCGACCGCTGATCTCCAAACGCTTGTCGACCTCGTCATGGCGCGGTGGGGCAGGATCGATGTGCTCGTCAATAGCGCTGGACATGGGCCACGGGCACCGCTTCTCGATATTTCTGATGAGCAATGGCACACCGGAATGGACGTCTATTTGATGAACGTGATCCGGGCGACGCGGATTGTCACGCCCATCATGCAGAGGCAAAAATCGGGTTCGATCGTCAATATTTCGACCGCGTGGGTCGCCGAGCCAAGTGCAATGTTTCCGACATCGGCGGTATTCCGTGCCGGATTGGCTGTATTCACCAAATTGTTCGCCGATCAATACGCCGCCGAGAATATTCGGATGAACAATGTCTTGCCCGGTTGGATCGATAGTCTGCCGCAGGTCGACGAGCGGCGTGCCGGCGTGCCGATGCAGCGTTATGGTACGAGCGCCGAAATTGCGGCAACCGTCGCCTTTTTGGTTTCCGAAGGTGCCGGCTATATCACCGGGCAAAGCCTGCGTGTGGATGGTGGTCTGATGCGTTCGGTTTAAAAAATTCAAGGGCGCGGCAAATTTTTTGATCGCCGCGCCCGATTTTGGGGAGTGAGATTGCCGAGTTTTTTGAACTTCATCGAAAAATGGCCCGTGTGTTTTCGATCTTTATCTGCCGGTCCTTTATTTTAAGGGCCAGAATTTTTTAATAATTCTTGTTTTCGGTGACTTCAGCCCTCGTTAGCATTGCCTACGGTCTTGCAAAGGATTAAGGGTCTGCCGCGTTTGGCTGTCGGTATCGTTTTTTTTGGAGTACCTAATTATGGTTAAGTTCCACTCGACCTATGACCATATTAAATCGAGTAGCTCCTCACGAACGGCCATGGTGGCAGCGCTCGGCGTTGTTTACGGCGATATTGGTACATCTCCGCTTTATGCCTTCAAACAGTCGGTGGTTGCCGCAGGCGGGGTGTCCGATTCCAATGTGTTTGCGATCTGCTCGCTGATCTTTTGGTCTCTCTTGATGGTGGTCACGGTTAAGTATGTGACCGTCATCATGCGGGCGGACAATAAAGGCGAGGGTGGGACGTTCGCTCTCACGGCATTGGCCCTCGATTGCGTAAAATCACCGTGGGTCCGTACTTTGGTGTTGGGCGCGGGGCTGTTTGGCGCAGCGCTTTTTTATGGCGACAGCGTAATTACGCCAGCTATTTCCGTATTGAGTGCCATTGAGGGTCTGGATATCGCGACGACCGCGTTGCATGGGTGGAGCGTACCGGTGACGCTGATCTTGATTGCCGGTTTGTTCATGATCGAGCGTTACGGTACGGCTGTCGTCGGCCGGGTTTTCGGCCCGATCATGGTGGTCTGGTTTGGGACGATTGCCGTCACGGGCTTTTTGTCGGTGATGCATAATCCGCAAATTTTCTGCGCGCTTGATCCGCGTTACGGCTTGAGTTTTCTCGTTCACCACACCGCACTGTCGGCGGGTGTGTTAGGGGCGGTCGTACTTGCGGTCACCGGCGGCGAAGCATTGTTTGCCGATATGGGGCATTTTGGCCGCGATCCAATCAATAAAACCTGGCTTTGGTTTGTGTTCCCGTCGCTTGTCATCAATTATTTTGGACAAGGCGCGCTTGTGCTTGCTAATCCGGAGGCGATCGAGAATCCGTTCTACCTGCTTTCGCCGAGCTGGACCTTGTTGCCGATGGTAATTTTGGCGGCAGCTGCCACCATTATCGCCTCACAAGCTGTTATTTCAGGGGCGTTCTCGATTACGAACCAAGCGGTGCAACTGGGCTATATTCCGCGTATCCGGGTGAGACATACCTCGGCCGAAGAGGTTGGCCAGATTTATGTCAGTCAGGTGAATGTCATCTTGTTCCTGATTGTCGAGGCCTTGGTGATTGTCTTCCAGACGTCGGACAATCTGGGCGCAGCCTATGGTATCGCGGTTACGGGAACCATGGCGGTTGTAACCATTTTGGCCGGCATCGTGATGGTCAAGAAAAACAACTGGCCGCTTTATTTCGCCTTGCCTTTGTTCGGTGTGTTTCTTGTCATCGACGTGGTCTTTTTTGGAACTAACCTTCTTAAATTCTTTGATGGTGGCTGGTTCCCGCTTTGCCTTGCAGGGTTTCTGTTCTTTGTAATGGCGGTGTGGATCAATGGCCGTAGCCGGTTGTTGAAAGCCCGCTGGCGCGATGCGATCTCGATGGATCTTTTCTTGAAGAACATCTTAGCGCGTCCGCCGATCCGGGTGCCAGGCACGTCGATCTTCATGGTGGCGCATACGGACGTCGTTCCCAACGCATTGCTGCACAATCTCAAACACAATCGCATTTTGCATGAACGCGTCTTGCTGATGAAGGTCGAGTTTGTCTCCCAGCCAACGGTGCCGGATAAAGAGCGGATCGAGATTACGCATTTAGATGGCAATTTCCATGTTGTGAAATTGCGTTACGGCTTCTTCGAAGAGCCTAAAATTCTCCGAGTACTTGCGCAGCTTCGTATTCAGGAGTTCCGTTTCAAGCTGGCTGAAGTGTCGTTTTTCATTGGAAGTGAGACTTTGACGTCCCGCAAACACAATTTCTGGGACTCGGTTACGACCAAATTGTTCATCGCGTTGCACCGGAATATGATGACCGCGACCGACTATTTCCGTATTCCGCCCGGCCACGTGGTCGAGCTCGGTGGCCATCTCGAAATGTGATTAGTGCGGTTGGACGAGGCAGGAATAACGCCTGCCTCGGTGGGCTTAAATGCCGATTTGCGTTCCGACTTCGACCGCCCGATCGGACGGGATATGGAAATAAGCCGATGCGTCATGCGCCCGTCGGGCCAACCAGATAAACAGGCCATCCTGCCATGCTGGCATATCCGAATGGGCAGCGCGTTTCAGCATCCGCCGTGATAGGAAGAACGATGTCTGCATGACATCTAATTTTAACCCGCGCTTTTTGAGTGCCGGAATGGCTTTGGGAATATTAGGCTCGTCCATAAAGCCGAAGCGCAAATGGACGACAAAGAAACTGTCTGAAATTTGCTCGACGCTCGCCCGATCCTCGCCGGCAACATAAGGAATGTCGGCCGTTTCTACCGACATAATGACGTTTTGCTCGTGCAAGACCTTGTTATGCTTCAGATTGTGCAGAAGCGAGCTTGGGACCGTGTCCGCCCGTCCGGTCAAGAACACGGCCGTGCCCGAGGCCCGATTGGGTGGCCGCCGCTCCAGCATTTTGACGAACCTGTCGAGTTCGACCTCGTCGCGGTGGGTGCGTTCGGTCAAAATGGCCGACCCACGGCGCCAAGTTAACATCACGACCATCAGACACAGGCCCACCAGCAGCGGCAGCCAGCCGCCTTCAAGCACTTTAAGCAGGTTTGCGCCCAGGAAAATAAGGTCAACCATCAAGAACGGAAGCAAAAGGCCCGCGGCCAGCCACAATGGCAGCCGCCAAAGCTTCCACGCCACGATGAAAGCCAGAATGGCGGTAATAACCATCGTGCCGGTGACGGCAATGCCATAGGCGGCGGCAAGGCTGGTCGAGGAGCGAAACAATTGCACGAGCAGGAGAACGGCAATCAGCAGCAGCCAATTAATGCTGGGAATATAAATTTGGCCACGCTCCAATTCCGAGGTCGCGCGAATATCAAACCGCGGCAACAAACCGAGTTGGATCGCCTGATGGGTAAGCGAATAGGCCCCCGTAATAACGGCTTGACTGGCAATAATGGTGGCAATGGTTGCCATGATGACCATCGGAACCAGCGCCCAATCGGGATAGAGAAAGAAAAACGGACTTTCGAGCGCCGCGGGTGTTGCAATCACCAGTGCGCCTTGGCCGAGATAATTGAGCGCGAGGCACGGAAAAGCAATATAAAGCCACGCGACGCGGATCGGGCCGCGGCCAAAATGGCCCAGATCCGCATACAGCGCTTCGGCCCCTGTAACCGCCAGAAAAACCGAGCCCAAGGTCAGCACACTCATCATGCCGTTATGGACAAGAAAGCCGACGCCATAAAGCGGGTTCAGGGCAACAAGGATATAGGGGTGGGCGCTTATTTGCAGCATACCACCCACGCCTAACAGAAGGAACCAAACCGTCATGGCCGGCCCAAAGAAAGCACCAACGGCGGCCGTTCCGCGCGATTGGAACACAAATAAGCCGACTAAAATCACAAGGCTGATCGCAACGACATAGGGATCAAAAGCAGGGGTAACGAGGCTTAGGCCTTCAACGGCCGAAAGCACTGAAATGGCGGGCGTGATAACGGCATCACCATAAAACAGAGCGGCTCCGATGATGCCCAAAATTGGTATCAGCGCCACTTTACGGCCGACCGCTTTCTGCGCGAGTGCCATCAGGCTCAGGGTTCCGCCTTCGCCTTTGTTATCCGCACGCAACATGAGCACCACATATTTGAGCGTAACAATGATGGTGAGCGCCCAAAGGATAAGCGATACAACCCCGATAACGATGTCGGAGGTCACGCCGCCCCCCTCGGTTGCCGCTTTGACGGATTCCTTGAATGCATAGAGCGGACTCGTGCCGATATCGCCATAGACGACGCCGATCGATCCGATCATCAGGGTCATAAAGCCGGATTTACGGCCTTCAGAACGGCTGTGGCTCAGTTGCATGCCGGTTGCCATCGCGTGGTTCCACCTTCAGGGTTAGGGGTGATCCTGCGGAAAGCCCGCGCTAGTTTGGAGAGCTTCCCGATCACCATCGGTCACGTACCATAGGAGCTGACCTTGGGAAATACCACTCGACATGCCCAGTTGGCACATCTGGCCGCGAATCTTTAGCCATTAGGCCAAGAAAAAAGCCCACCTCCGATGTGGGGGTGGGCTTATAAGGCCGCTTTATGCCAATAGATGGCGCCTGCGCGTGCGGCTAATCGACGGGCTTCAGATGATCGGCTGACATTTTTCCGCTCTTTCGGTCCGCGATCAATTCGTAACTGAGTTTTTGGCCTTCACGCAAATCGCGCAAACCGGCACGTTCGACCGCACTGATATGGACGAAGGCGTCTGCGCCGCCATTATCGGGTTGGATAAAGCCAAAACCTTTGGTCGTATTGAACCATTTCACGGTTCCAGTAGCCATGTAACATTCCTTCCGCAGTCAAAAAATCGGTGGCCGAGCGCAAAAAGCCTTCGATGGGCGCTGATATCGACATAAAGTGAACAATCACCGGTTCCTATTCGGATGAATTCTTAAGCGCCCCTGTCGTCCGTTTTGCTACGCGTGAGGCGCGCGGTGGTAGGGGATTGCCAATGCTGCGACGCAAAATACGAATTAAAAAGCATTATTGTTACGCTAAATTGACAAAGCCAAGTACTCTATTGAATAATGAAGGGGTCTTAGGTTGGAAATAATGTTATGCGTAGCGGTGTGATGCTGTTTTTAGAGCGCGTTTTTACCGATGTTACCTATATCGGCTATCGCCGCTTTCAAAAATTTATAGCTCTTTTTATCTTTTTGTCCTGTATTGGCATTGCCTTAGACACGCTCACCGATTTCGTGAAGGACTATGGTTATTATTTAGATTTATTTGAGAAATTGACCTTATTTGTCTTCGGTATTGAATATATAGGCAATTTATATTTTGCACCCAACCGGAAGAAATTCATTTTTAGTTTCTGGGGGATTATCGATTTACTATCGATCTTGCCCTCCTTGTTGCTGTTGTTGAATGCCTCGGCCTTGCGTGGAACGAAGGTTTTGCGCGTCATGCGCGTTTTGCGCGTGTTGCGTGTCTTGAAGTTAGCCCGTCAGGCGCTTGAAATGCTGGCCGAGCAACGCGGCAAAAAGCGTAATCCCTTGCTGGTTAATTTGAACATTTATCTCATCACGCTGTTTGCCGTGGTCATGATTTCCAGCAGCGTGATGTATTATGCTGAGGGTGCACAATATTCGCCATCGACGATTTCCGACGGTCAGGCTGCGCTTGATGCTGCGGCCATAGCCAGCGGCAGCCAAGCGGAAACCTATACACCGCACGATCCACTAACGGGCACGGCTATTCCGGAGGACAAGCGGTTTTTTGACTCTATCCCGACCTCGATGTGGTGGTGCATCGTAACGCTAACAACCACTGGCTATGGTGATCTTTACCCCGTAACCCTTTTGGGGCGGATCGATGCGGTCGTAACGATGTTTGCGGGCTTGATATTGTTCTCAATCTTGATGAACCTTGTCGGCCGAACGATCATGATCTTGCTGTTCGGGGAATCCATCGATGGGAAAGAGGAAACTGCATCGCATGACCATTCTCTAGCGGTGCAGGCGCAAATCAACCCGTTGACGACGGCGCTTGTGCTTCTGGAACGGCTTAAACTGGTAACTGCCGAGGAAGCGGCCCGGATTGCCGTCATGCCGCATGGGGATATTCGCGCAGCGTTCAAAAGACTCGCCGATTAGTCGCCCTGTTCGGGGCCGTGTTGAGATTTAATGACACGGCCAAACGCTATGGAGCGCTGCTGCAGCCCGGATATCAAAGCGTTCCTTGTAACGTTCCGGGGATTTTTCCAAAAACTCAACGACCATGCGGGCGAGATCATGGGGCGAGGTGTCTTCCGGAACGCATGCCTTGAGAAAGGCAGGTTGCGTCGGACCGTTTTTTACAGCCACCTCCAAAGCGTCCCGACAGCTGAAGGCTTGGCTCCATTGGTTGTCCTGAACAGGCGCGGGACGAAAGGCCTCAAATTGACAGCCCGGCAGCATAAATTCCACGCTGCGGCGATCCTCTGAAAATGCGGATGGGGCCGTTATCACGAGAACGATGATTGCGAGGGCAATGTTTTTGGTCCTGATCATGTGCACAGTCTCTTTGTTCTGTGTCCCAACCGACCACTGCTATGATAGGCCCGTTTACGTTTTGTTGAAACAAAATTCGCGGCCTCATTTTAAGCGTCCGATATGCGGTTAAACCGATTGCCGGGCCAAGGCAGCAATCGTCGACCCCACTGCCATAAATCGCGATCTTTTTGAAAATGGGGAGAAAAAAGATTTATTGTTTGATTTTTGATCCCGATAACACAGTCAAGTTTAATTATAAAATTTAAAATGGCGGTTTCAGGAATCTAACGCAACGGG
>CAIUPE010000117.1 GCA_903900975.1 uncultured Hyphomicrobiales bacterium
CTCCCCATGGTGCAGCACGCCGGGGAAGGGTCACATGGCTCAATTCTCAGTGGAAATTATTCGCTAAACCGGCTCAATTCTAAGTGGAAATCAACATGCCGTCACCTATGAAGCTGGGCCAGAAGGTTGTCAGACTCTTGCTGGTGAGCGGCGTAATTTCAAAGGTTCCGGTATTCAAGCCCGTCAAAAGTGCTGTCAGGCTTACTTTATACCATCCCGTCGCGGCATCGTAGACGACGCTATAGGTACCGCCTCCCGTTCCTCCCGCGTAAACGGGGCCATTGGCGGTGAAGGTCGGCCCTAGTGTACCAGACGCATTTCTCCCGTCGAGAAGATCGATATCAATCCATGAATCAGGGGCAAAATATTTGCTGTTGCTGCTGTTGTTGAATGCGAATTGAACATACCGGCCTGTGCCACTCCCGTTGGTGTATGCTTTGACATAGGCGGTTAACTGATAGCTGGGGCCCAACGATGTATTTACCGTGGTTCCATAGGTAAAATGTTGGCCACTCGATGAGTCGGCACCGAGAAGAAATGCGGTATTTGATCCATCGGGTGCCGTAGCGGTTGATGCCGAGCTAACACCAGCATAGGACCAACTCGAAGATTTATTCACTAACGAATCGGACCCAGTCGCCAGGTCGCCGCCGCGCAAATAATCATTGCCGTTGTTGCCCAGCAGCGTATCCGCACCCGCACCACCCACAATCGAGTTATTACCATAACCGCCGGTGATGCTGTTATTCATATCATTGCCAAGGCCGGTGAAATTGCCGGAACCGAGCGTGTTCGTACTCCATGTGCCGCTGGACGTATTATAGATCGACGAACGTGCGTCCAGATAAGTGAGGTTGGCAATCATACTGCCGGAACCATATTGCGACGACGATAAATCAATCGAGGTCAGCGTCGTGTTGACGCTGTTGATGTTTCCATAAGCGGTGTAAATAGCTTCGTTAATTTGCGTCGTCGATGAGCGCACGAAATACACATCATTGTCGGCTTGTCCGTCGAGCGTCATATTCTTGCCGCCGCCATCGTCGAGCGAATCGGCACCGCCCCAGCCATAGGCATAGACATTGCTGGTTGTGACCGAGCCCACGAATTTATCGCCTATACCGTTGCCACCTCCGCCAGCATTGGCGTTATCGAGTGTGATATATTCAAAATTCGTGAAGTTAACGGTCGAATTTGCAACGCTACCGGTCATGGTGCCCGATTGACCGTTCATGATGACGGTTTCGACGCCATAGATCACATTACCAAAGCCGGCCAAATTCAACGCATCATTGCCAGCACCACCGTCAAACGTGTCATTGCCGCCATACCCTACGGAGACAGCGTCATTTCCCGAACCCGAGATAAAGGTATCACTTCCAGCGCTACCGGAGAAATTCAACGCGACCGAGGCATTGGCAAGATTAATCGAGGTTGGCAGATTGATGTTGCCGAAATTGAACCCTTCCATATTGACGAGCGTGTCGAGGGCAATGGTATTGCCGCTGCTGCTTGTGACCGTCACGTTCCAGGTGGTTCCGGACGTGTCGATGGTGAAGTTCGATCCTGCTGCAATCCAACTGTAATCGACAATATCCTGCCCAGCGCCACCATCAATAAAGTTGGTGCCACCCCCGCCGCTAAAGGTGTTCGCACCGCTGTTACCAATGAGCGAGTCATCGCCACCGCCGCCAAAGACGCCCTCAAAATTCATAATTTGATCGATCGAACCGCCATTGTTGACGGTCTGGAATTGGTAGGTCACACCGGCAACGACCGTTGTCGAATTGAGATTGATCGAAAGGTTGGCGCCGTTTGTCAAATAGGCAAAAGAGACGATGTCACTTCCGCTGCCGCCATCCAGCGTGTCGCTGCCAAGCCCGCCCACAATCGTTTCATTGCCGGCGCCGCCAAAAATGTAATTGTTATTGCTGTCGCCGATGATCCAGTCGTCACTGCTCGTGCCGATGATGTTTTCGACATTGTAAATTTTGCTTAAACCTTGCCCCTGATCATAGAGATATGACTTGTACCCGCCCCATTTATTTTGCGTCATATCGACATAGACGCCGTAGGTGGTGATCTTGGACGCATCAAACGTATCCGTGCCGGAACCACCGTCAATCGTTTGGTAGCTGCCATATCCGGCAACGATCAGATCATTGCCTGCTCCGGCATTGATCGAAAGGCTTGTGAAGTAGGTGCCTGATCCATAAAGCGCCGGATTTGTGATCGTATCATTGCCACCGCCGGTGATGATGCCGTCGACATTCATGAGCGTGTCGACGTCGGTTGTTCCGTTCACCGTAACGGTTGACGCGAGCGAAGGGGTGACCGAAGGGCTGTTCAACGTGATCGACAGGTTGGCGTTCGTGTAGGAATAATCGGCAATGTTATAACCGCCGCCGCCATCGAAGCTGTCATTGCCTGCTCCGCCTTGGAAGGTGTCATTGCCAGTGCCGCCGATGAGCGTATCCGCATAGCTGGTGCCGATAACGGCAAAGTTGCCGGCGAGGCCCTGAAGATTGGCGTTGAAGCCCACCGTGCTGTTGGCGGGCGCAAAAGCGAGGCCGGTGATATATTCGATATTGGTTAAGGTGTCGCCGCTGACGGTTGCACCATTTTTGTCATACTTTGTGATCGTGAGATTATAGCCGGTGCCGGAGACGGTTTCATAATAGCCGGAAAGGGCTAGCGCCGAATAATCAGCCGTATCGGTGCCATTGCCGCCATCGAGTGTATCACTACCGAGCGAGCCGATGAAGCTGTCATTGCCATTGCCGCCGAATAGTGAATTGGCGTTGCCGTCGCCACCCATCGTGTCATTGCCTGCACCGCCGATGATGCCTTCGATATTGATCAAATTGTCGGTATCGGTTGCGGACACCACAGCGGTACCCGCGCCATTGTTCAGCACAATGCTCACGCTCGACGTCGAGCTCGTCAAATAGGCATAGGAGGCCATGTCGATGACGCCGCCCGCATCGCTTTGGCCGGAGCCATTGCCGTCAAGCGTGTCATTGCCCAAGCCACCCGAAAGCGTGTCGGCCCCGAGCCCACCCTTGAAATAATTGTTCATAAGATCGCCGACCATCGAGTCGGCCAGCGTGGAGCCCATCACGTTTTCGATGTTCAGCAAGGTATCCATATCAATACCCGCTTGGGCCGATACGGTGCCGCCCGTACCGTTCAGAACGGCCAAGATGCCGGTGGTGGAATAGGTATAATCGACCCAATCGAGATAGACCGTATTGCCCGCCCCATTGGTCGTGAAATCGCCGCCGCCGTCGAGCGTGTCGTTACCCAGTCCGCCGACAAGCGAATCCGCACCGAGGCCACCATTCAGTCTGTTGGCGTTGCTGTCGCCGACAAGGGTATCGTTGAAATCGGAGCCGGTGATGTTTTGAATATTGAAGAGTTGATCGACATCCGAGCCAGCAACGGCGGTAACGGTGGCTGAACCCGCGCTCAGGACAACGTTAATGCCGGCGCTGTAGGGCGAGCCTTGCTTCGCGTTGATGTAGGAGTAATCCGCCGTATTCGTGCCTAGGCCACCATCGAGCCAATCATTGCCCGTTCCACCCGAAAGCAGGTCATTGCCATTACCGCCATTCAGAGTGTCATTGCCCGCGCCGCCGACGAGCGAATCCGCGCCATTGCCGCCGGTGATGACGTTGTCCAGCTCATTGCCCGTGCCGGAAAAAGCCTGCGTACCGCTATAGGAAAGGTTTTCGATATAGCCGCTCTGCCTACCGTTAAACAGTGTTGCCGTTGAGGCCAAAGAATAGGTTGTCAGTGAGGTGCTGACGGTATCAATGCTGTTCGCATCGGCATATTCAACAATTTGATCGTTGGCGCTGCCAATGTAATAAATATCGTTACCACTTCCGCCGACCAGCGTATCCGCCCCGGTGCCACCGCCGTCCGAGATCGAATCGGCATTTCCGCCGCCAAGGATGGAATCCGCCCCCGTACCGCCGACCAGCGAGTCGGACGCGCCAAGCGAACCGTCGATCGTGTTGTTGCCGTTGCCGCCGCTGATGGTATTGCTACCGCTGCCGCCAATGATCGAGTCATTTCCGCTGCCGCCGACAAACGAGTCGATGTAGCCGAGCGAGCCGTCGATCGTGTTGTCGCCATTACCAGCATTGATCGAGTTGCCGCCGGTGTTGTTCGTGATCGTGCTTCCGCCGAAGCCGCCAATGATCGAGTCCGATCCGTTGCCTGTGGAAATACAGTCGTTGGCGCTGGCTGAACCGTCGATCGTAACCGCTATGGTCATAGCTGATAGACTGACGGTATTGGAACCTGAACCCAGTTTTACCTGTGTGATCGAATAGAGCGTATCGTTATAGACGCCTGAATCGACGGTATCCAACCAGACGCCGTCCGAGCTATTCCTCGTAAGGTTGAGGGTGTGACCACTCTGGATATAGGAGTAATCAATGAGATTAACACCTTGGTTACCATAGATAATGTTAGAGCCAAAGCCGCCCTGAATCGAATCGTTGCCTGAACCGCCGCGTAAGGTGTCGTTGCCTGAGCCACCCAGAATGGAGTCGTTGCCACTGCCTGATGAACCATCGATATTGAGTGCAAAGGAGGCGAGCGATCCGTCAACGGTGTAGCTTCCGGTTCCGGCGAACCGAATGCCTTCCATGTTAACGAGAAAGTCGATATCGCTGGCGCCCGCCGAAACGGAGAAGGCCGATCCTCCGCCCGATAGGGATTGAGTATCCGATATCGTCAACAAACCGCCATTGCTATAGGTGTAATCGGCAATGTCCCCCGTACCGGCTCCGCCGTCGAGAGAATCGTTGCCCGTCCCGCCGGAGAGCGTGTCATTGGCCGCCCCGCCCATCAGCGAGTCATTGCCTGCCCCACCTGACAGATTGCTGGCACCCATCGTATTCAGGGCGCTATAGGCCGTTAGCGTATCATTACCGCCGCTGCCAATGAGCGTGTCCGCACCACCATTGCCCGTGAGGGATAGATTGACGGCGGTATTTGCTCTACTTAAATCAATACTGTCATTATTTTTAGTGCCGATAATGGCTTCGATATTGGTCAAAATGTCCAGTTCGGCTAAGGCTGAGCCGTTCATGACTGACACAGCAAACGTGGTGCCAATCGACGTGCTTGTAGCTGTAACAATCAACTTGTTCGTTGTATTGCTCAAATAGCTATAGTCGACCGTATCAAACCCGTCGCCACCATCATAAGTTGTGGGTTTTCCAATCGCTGATGTGACGATTGTCGTTGTCAGCATCTTTGAAAGATAATCATCACCGGATCCACCGAACAGAGAATCGGCCTGGCCGGAGGTGCCAAAGAGCGAGTCATTGCCCATGCCGCCATCGAGCGTGTCTTTGGCGGTGGAGTTCGGTGTGGAATTGCTGTTGCCATAGAGGACGTCATCCCCCGAATAGCCACCCAGATAATTGGAATTGACATTACCGGTCAGCGTATCATTGCCGGTGCCGCCGATCAGGCCCTGGATGTTGACGAGCGTGTCGATATCATTATTCCCCGACGAGTCTTGTAGGGTAATGATTTGCGTTGTCGTGGTTGCAACCGAGAGGTTTAAATTCGTGCCGACATAGAAATAGCTGGCGACGTTGAAGCCACCATCGCCCCATAAGGAGTCGTTACCCGTTCCGCCCGACAGGGTGTCGTTGCTGCTATTGCCGATCAGCGTATCATTGCCACTATCACCATACAGGCTATTGGCACCCGTACCGCCCGTGATGACGTTATCAAGGCTATTACCGGCACCTGTGAAGCTGGTGGCGAGCAGTGCGCCGCCTGCATTTGAATGAATGAGGTATTTAACGGTCGGCGACAAGCCATCCGTCGAGTTCCCGCTGAGCGTATAGCTTCCAAGCGGCGTACGGATCGTATCATTGCCCGAACCCACCACGCTATCGGCCGAATTCGTTACGAAGAAAATATCGGTACCACCGCCACCCACAAGGGTGTCGATCCACGAGGAATTTGCGGGCCCTGTTTCGGTGCCTGTGCCGTCATAGATCAGGTCATTGCCCAAGCCGCCGGTAATCGAGTCACTACCCGTGCCGCCAATCAGCGTATCGCTACCGCCATTGCCGGTGATGCTGTCATTGCCATCGCCGCCATTGAGGCAGTCATTGGCGGAGCTGCCCGAAATGACGTTGTCGTCAACGGAACCAATTACGAAAAAGGCTTGCGGTGTCCCTTCATAGGCCACGTTTCTGAAGCCACGCCACTTCGTGCTATCCGACAGGTCAATCGTGGCGAGCGATGTGTAGAGGCTGTTGACGCCGCCCGTATCAATAATCGAACCATTGGCGGATAATAGATGGTAGACGTCGTTGCCCGTGCCGCCCGACATCGTGTCGTCACTGCCGGACGTGCCATAAAACGTGTTATTGCCGCCAAGGCCTACCAAGCAGTCATTGCCGCCGCCGCCTTGCAAATAATCGTCGCCCGAGCTGCCGACGATGGTGTTGGACTTGCCGTCACCAATGCCGGTAAAAGCGGAAGACCCCGTATATTGGACGACGGCAAAGCCTTGAAACATCGAACCGGGCGTCTTCAAATCAATCGAGGTGAACGCATTGGTTTGAATAGCGTCTTTTCCGCCGCCGCCAACAATACTATCAAACGCGGAATTCGCGAAGAAGGTGTCATTGCCCGCGTTACCAATCATCGTAACATGAGCGGCATGATCGTCACCGCCATTGAAATAATCGCCAACGCCATTCCGGCCATCCAAGACATCACTGCCAAGACCATAGAAGGAATCCTGTCCGCCCGCGCCGCCTTCCAGCGTTTCACTGCCGGTCTGGCCAATCAGACAATCATTATTGCTGGTGCCAATGATGTGCCGGATATTGCGAAGCGTGTCCGTCTCGAGCAACGTCCCCAAACTGTTGATATAGACCGTGGCACCCGTGTTTGGGTCGGTGCCATTGGCGACCGCCGTGATGGTCTGCACATTGGCCGTGCCATTGCCACTCGCATCCAAGACGAGCGAAAGACCTGCGCCGGCCTCCGACGTACTGTTGTTCAGATAGGAATAGTCGGCAATATTATTACTACCACCGCCGCCATCCATTGTGTCGTTACCCGCACCACCGGAGAAGAGGTCGTTGCCCGAGCCGCCGAGAAGTGAGTCCGCGCCCGCGCCCGTTGCAATCGAATCCGCCTGTCCGCGCGAGCCGTCAATCGTTACCGCATGGGTGATGCTGGCGAGATTGACCGTGTTGTAGCCATGGCCGAGGATGATCGAATTGAAATTCGACATCAGCACATTATCGCCACCACTTGACAAGGTCGCGGTCCACTGCAAGTCGTTGAGTGCGCCGATCGAGTGGGTGTGGAAGCTGCTGGTCTGGTTCTTGTCGATATAGGTGAAATCGACCGCATTTACTTCATGGCCGATAACGCCGCCCACAAATCCGCCATCCAATGTATCATTGCCACCGCCGCCCGATAAGGTGTCATTACCGGCACCGCCGGAGAGTGAGTTATCGGCGGTGTCGCCTGCGATACAGTCGTCGTTTTGGGTACCAATGATGTTCTGAATGTTTCTCAGCGTATCGGTATCGTCGGCATTTACGGTCGCCGTCGCTGCGGTCGACAGATTGAGCGATACGGTCAGCCCGTCCGATGTGGTGACGTAGGAATAATCGGCGGTATTATGGTTTGAGCCATTGGTGTTGAGCACGCCGTCGATCGAGTCCTGGCCACCATAGCCGCGGAAGAGGTTGTCGGATTGATCGCCGATGAGCGTGTCTGCCCCCGCGCCGCCATAAACATTTTCGAAATTCACCACGGTGTCGGTGGCTGAAGCATTCCCAGCAAGCACAACCGAGGTGATGTTGGCACCGTTCAGTGTTACCGAGACCGACGTCGCCAAGGACAGGGTCGAATAATCCAACGTATTGGCCGTGCCGCCTTTGCCATCGAGCGTCAGATTGGTGCTGAATTCGCCAACGCTGACCGTATCGTTCCCTGTGCCGCCGATCAGCGCTTCAATGTTGGCGAGAATTTCGGTGAACACATGGCCAAGGCTGTCGGTGAGCGTGACGCTCCAGCTCTTGTCGCCAGAGTTCTGGGTGGCCTGGATGGATTGAGCCGCCGAAAAATCAACGAGATCGTTGGTGCCCGGGTTTGCCGTCGCCTGCCCTGCGCCGTCAATGCTATCATTACCGCCGGTCCAGACGAACGTGTCGTTTCCACCACCCCCCACGAGGCTGTCGTCGCTTGAGCCACCGGTGATCAAATTGTCGGTGTCATTGCCAACGCCGGTGAATGCGCCGGAACCTACGAAAGTGAGAATTTCGACAGATTGGCCGTTGGTCGACAGGTTGAAACTATTGGCATAGCTGCGCACTTCGTCGACTGAGCCGACATCTGCGGATTCGATGATTTTATCGTTCGCGTTACGCACATAATAGAGATCGCTGCCAGCGCCGCCCTGCATCGTGTCCAGACCGGTACCGCTGTCAAAGGTATCATTTCCCGCGCCGCCAACGATGCAATCATTTCCCGCGCCTGTAATGATGGAATCAACCGCGCCTTGCGCCGATCCGTCGATGGTAAGGCCGATGGGGTTGATAAGACCGAGATTGACCGTGTTCTGGCCGGCACCGAGCACAATGGCTTCGACATTGATGAGCGTTTGGGTGTAGGTCGCAGCGCCTACCTGTTCGATGGCTGTCCAATTGGTATCGCTGTTGCGGGTGAGGGTGAACGTTTTGTTGGGGTCGGTCAAATAGGAGAAGGCAACAGTATCCATGCCGCTGCCGGCATCTATGACGTCATTGCCCAAATTCCCGATGATCGTGTCGTTGCCCGAACCTGTTGTGATCGTGTCATTACCCGCGCCACCGATCATCAAGTTGTTGCCGGATAAGTCGGTGAGGACGACTGCCGCCGTGCTCGCCGAGGCCGAGGCGTCAATCGTATCACTGCCCAAGCCGCCGATGATCGTATCCGCACCACCGCGACCGGAAATCGAGAGATTGGCGGACGCAGAGGAGAGATTGACCGAGTCCGCATGGCTCGTGAGTGCTAATGTCTCGATATTGATCAGCGTGTCGCGATCACTGGCTGTGATAACGGCCGAGAATGTCGTCGCATCAGCCCCCATCGTAAGGGTGACGCCGTTGGCTGTACCATCGAGATCGGCATAGGAGACGGCATCCCGATCGGTGCCGCCATCGATGGTGTCGTGGCCTGTGCCACCGATAAAGCTATCGGCACCAGCGCTGCCTGAAAGCGAAAGGTCGCTCGTGGCAAGGTGCATATCCATGGTGTCATTGCCGGAGGATCCGACAAAATATTCGACATTGGCCAGCGTATCGGAAACGCCGGGGCCAAAAGCTGCAAACGCGGTAGCGCCTGTGGCCGCGATCGAGATCGATCCAGCACCACTCAGGAACGAATAATCGACCGTATCGGCGGTACCATTTCCGCCATCGATCGCGTTGGTGCCGTAGCCTGCCGAAAACCAATCATTGCCTGCGCCGCCAATAATGATATCGTTGCCGGCACCTGCCGTGATCGTATCGTCGCCCGACCCGCCGATGATCAAGTTGTTGCCTTCACTGCCCGCGAGCGAGACGTCGGCGGAGGAAGCGGAGGCGATGATGGTGTCGTTGCCGCTGCCCGCGATGATGCTATCCGCGCCGCCTTGGCCGATGATCGAAAGATCCGACGTGGCGTTCGAGAGGAGGACGGTGTCTGCATATTGGGTCAGGCGCAAGACTTCGATATTGACCAAGGTGTCGGTTTCGACAACCGATCCGTTGACCAGTCCGGAAACGGTAAAGGTTGTACCGCTGCCCGTGATCGAGACGCTTTCACCCGCTTGGCTGGCATAGGCGAAATCGACGATATCTGCCGTGCCGCTGCCGCCGATGATCGAGTCATTGCCGGGACCACCCGAAAACGTATCGTTGGAATCACCGCCCAGCAGCGTGTCATCGCCCAAGCCACCGCTCAGGGACGAGCCACCTCCGCCACGGCTGTCGAGCAAATCATTGCCATCGCCGCCAAGCAGCAGATCACGACCGGTCCCACCGATCAGCGTGTCATTGCCATCGCCGCCGTCAAGCGTGTCATTACCAGCGCCGCCCGAGAGCACGTTGTTGTTGCTGTCACCCGTTAGGCTGTCGGCACCGGACGTGCCAATGATATTCTCGATGTTGAAGAATTTGGTATCGCGGGCATCGCCACTATATCCAATGCCCGCACCTGGGCCAAATGCACCCAAATTGATGGTCACGGGCGTCGTATTGACCGCCTTAACACCGCCCGCGAAGGTTTGGCTAAAATCGACCGTGTCGATGCCATCCCCGCCGTCGATCGTATCGCGACCACCGCCCGGTGCGAAAGTGTCGTTATGGCTGCCGCCGAGAAGCGAATCGGAAGCCATTGAGCCGACGATGGAATTTGACTGACCCGCAGAGCCATCGACCACGAAGCCGGTCGATGCCGTACTGGTCGACAAATCGACAATATTGGTGCCCTTGCCGAGCTTGAACACCTCGAAATTATACAAGACATCGGCATCGTTGCTGCCGGCCGTGGCGTTGAACGTCTGTCCGTCGGCCGAGAGGATAATCGACTGCGTGGTGCTGGCGGAGAGGTACGAATAGTCGACCGTGTCCCGGCCGGTGCCGCCATCAAGCGTATCATTGCCGAGACCGCCGGAGAGGCAATCATCACCAGCGCCACCATTGATCGAATTGGCGCTCTGATTGCCTACCAATGTATCATTATATTGGCCACCGATGATATTTTCGACGTTTTGAATAATGTCCAGATGCGAGAATCCGCCAATGGCTGCGGTGGCAAAGCCTTGTCCGGCGTCGATCAGTTTCAAATAAAGCCCATCGACCGCATTCGAGTAGTCGACCGTATCAACGCCATCACCGCCATCGATCGAGCTCACGCCCGAACTTGCGACGATCACATCGTCACCCGCGCCACCCGCGATGGAGTTGGTGCCGGAACCGGCGATAAGCGTATCGTTTCCATCGCCGCCCATTAGCGTGTCGTTACCACCACCCCCGTCGAGCCAATCATCGCCCTTGCCACCGATGATCACATTGTCGTGGGAGTCGCCGAGCAAACAGTCATTGTAATCCGAACCGGTCAGGTTCTCGAAATTCTGGAAAAGATCACCGGCGGCGAAGCCTCCCGCAGCCGCGTGGGTGCTCAGATTGACGGTTACGCCGGCGGTGGAATTGACGTAGGACAACATGTCGATGCCTTCGCCGCCGTCGAGCGTGTCGCCATCGATCCCGGACTCGACGGTATCGTTCCCTTCGCCCGCGTCGACCCAGGTCGCCGAAGTGCCGCTGATCATCACATCGTCGCCGAAGCTTGAACCTGTGATCTTGGTGATGTTCCGGATGATGTCAAAGCTGCCGTCGCCTGACACTTTTCCCGCTCCAATATCAACGACAACGGCGGTTGACGAGGAAACGTAGCTGATTTCGTTTAGCGTGCCACCGCCGCCGTCAATCGTGTTGCCGGTGCCGTCGCTGGTGAAAAAGTCATTGCCAGCACCGCCCAGAATCGAATCGTGGCCGCCACCTCCCTTGATGGTATCGCCCGCATCGTCGCCGACCAGCGTATCGGCTGCCGTCGAGCCGACGATGTTGTGGATGTTGGTGTAGGTGTCCCCAGTCGCAAATCCGCCATTGCCAACGCCGGTCTTCAGATTAACGGAAACGCCATATTTCGAAAGGTCATATTCGACCCAGTTATTGCCCCCGCCGCCATCAATCGAATCGGCACCGGCGGCAGCATGGATCGAGTCGTCGCCATCGCCGGCCATGATACAATTGCCTGTCGGATGCAACGACAGGTTAATCACGGTCGCTCCGTCGGTCGGGTTGATCGTGATTTGCTGAGCGTCGTCGATTACATCCGTAATGGCCAAATATGCTGCCGAATTCAGCGTTACGAGCTCAGTCGTACCCGTCTTAATGCCCGTAAACGCAAGTTTGATATGGTCCTTTGTCAAATCGGGCGCTTCGGGAAGCGTATAAGCCAACTGAAACTGGAACTCGTTGGACGCTTTAGCATGCGGGTTGATCGTGTAGGTCAGATTGCCTGCAGCATCCGCACCGATCAAGGTTCCATCAAGGATCGTGAAGCCTGCCGGGATTCCGGAAACCGTGAGCGAGGTCAGCGTATAAGCGGCAGCATTGGCTGGCAAAAGCGAAATGACGCGGCCAGCCATACCACCTGCCGAATAGGCCTTATTGTCAGCCCAGATTTCATCGTTTCCTGCCGTACCATGGATGGTTTCAATGGCATTTTGGGCAGCAAAACTCGAATCGATGTCAGCAGGCGAAGTGCCCGATCCACCCATAATGTTCGTGGTTGGGCCGACGACCGATTTGATCGGATTGGGTTCGACAATCTGGTACATCTTGGCGATGACAGGGACGTCGAAGGTGATCGCCGTACCGGAATTGTCGGATTGCGCTTTACCGACCGGAATAACCGACGGATTCGAAATCGCAGTTTCGCCTTGCGAAACAGCCAGCGTACCGGGTTGAACAACCGGAGCGGGAGGCGCGGCAAAATCCGCCGTCTTTGAATGTTCATCCCCGCCAGACCGACTACCTTTGGCACCCGAAGCGACGGGCACAGGTGGGACGGGCGGCTCACCTCCGCCGACACCATCGTGGCCTGTCGTCGACGCGTCCTGATTTTCCGTGTTGCCGCCCTTCTTCTTTGGAAGATAGTCGGGTGACGCCAAATGGACGGACGGCGTCGCACTCACAAGGTCCACATTGCTGATGGCAGCAATGACCGATTGGGGTGACGTGAGCGACCCGCGGAAAAACGATTTGGCCGGATTGGTGCTGACCAGATCCATCGCCAAATTGGGCAAAATCAATTTCGAATTGTCACTAAAGATCATGACAAGGTCGACATCAAGCGCCGTCATTTTGACATCGAGCGCGTCGAAATTAAAATGGAGTTCGGGCGTATTGCCAACGTCGATCACCCGAATTGTACCTGCATCGGGCTTGGCAATGTTCGATGTCGCCAGCGGAGAAATGGCCCCTGTCGACTCAGGCACTATGATCGGCATCATTGACGATCCATTGCCAGAACCCGAAAGTTCGACCGGGGTCGTTCCGCCTTTTGGAGTGATGTTGCCGTCCGCGCCCATTTATTTTTCCTACAAAAAATAATTTTAAGGTACTGATACGCCAAACAAAAACTCAATTACTTTTCAAAAAAATCACTTTTATGATTCGAACTGTCTATCACGATACTCTTGAGATTAAAAAAACAAAAAATATCATTTTTTAACAGATTTCCTTTTGGTAATATATAAATAATGCGAGAAAATATTGAAGGGTAAGTGTCAATTCATATCGTCCTATAATTTCAAGTAAAAATTAAATTTTTAAATATTCATTATTTAATCACCGATTTTTTTAAAAAATCTGACGTAATTAATCCTTCAAGAATATAAGAGGTATAAAAAACAGCCATATCCGTCAAATAACCTAGGGTTGTAAATATCACAAAAATACAATCAATACGATTTTACGGTTCATAAATTTCCAAAAATATCGTTAATTCGGCGATAATTCGATCAGGAAAGGACGATATGTATCGATCGTGCCATCCTTTTTTTGGGAAAGCGGGGGTATAGATGGGTGAAAAAAGGCATTTTATTCCTCCATTTACGGTCATAAATTCTGTATAATTTTTAATTTGGTTTAAATTTGTGATTGGATGCCGTAACAGAATGTGTAATTAACGTTACGTTATCAAGGCGACTCGGTTGAAATGGGAACATGGATGCGCGGGTAAGAGATAAGGGTGTCGATCAAGGTGCGTGCCATCGAAATGAAGGTCATTGTTGGACTATCGGTTCTCACAGCCCTCTTGGCTATGGCCTTGGGAATCGGTGTTCCAATGGCGATGGCTGCGCCTTGCACGGCGGTTAAGGGTTCGACGATGCCAGTTGCCGGATGCGGTGGCAAACCGGCATTGGGAACCAAGGCGGCAACAAACTCACCCGTGCCGGATAATTTCAGGGATGTGGTTGCCTATGCCTTGGACGTCAACCCGCAGATTGCCTATGCGCGGGCCCAGCTTGCGGAAGCGAAGGCGGGTATCGCGGTAGCTGAATCCAACAATGGCGTTCAGGTGGATGTCAGTGCCGGTGGCGGCTATGGTGCGCAGGGAACAAACTCGGCGCCGCTGGATGTTGGTCTGCTTCAGGATCCGAATTTTTCACGTGCGAAGCGCTATATCGGGTCATTGAGCAGCAAAAAACTGTTGTATGATTTTGGATCGACCAACACTTCGATCTTGCGGGCGAATACCCTCACCGATGCGCAGAAACTCGCCTTGGAGGCCAAGGTTGACGATATCGGATTTGCTATCGCTGATGCCTATATCCACGTTTTCGAGACGCGCGAGCTATCCAAGCTCGATGCCGAGAACATTGCTGCGCTTGAAAAAATTCAGGCCTTGGTGCAGGCCAACGATGCCAATGGCAACGGTACTCTGGCCGATGTCAAACGTGTGGAAGCCCGATTGGTCGATGCTCGATCGGTGAGTGCGGATACCGAAGCCGAATTGCAAAATGCGATTGATGCGTTTCGAAGGCTTGTCAAAAGTGATCCGGGTGATTTGAAAGAAGCGCCGGATCTTGCGCCTTTCGCGCCGCCCAACGCAGCCAAGGCTATCGAAATTTTGCGGCAGACCAGCGCCCATTTGCGGTCGATTCGGGAAACAGTGAAGGCCGCCAATCTGGAGCTTGAGGCCAAGAAGGCGGGACAAAAGCCGCAGATCATTTTCGAGACGGATACGACCCTCAAAACTTACGCGGCACCGGACTGGAACAACCTTGACGCTCAAGCCATCATATCTCTTAATTACAAATTCATGGATGGTGGGTTGGCTCAAGGTCAATATGGCCAGATTTTGGCCCGCATTGATCAAGCTGAACAGCTTTTTACCAATGATCGGGATCAGGCCGAAGCCGATTTGAGAAAATATTATACGACAATTGAAGCAGCGCGGTCCAAAACACAAAGTCTGGAAGAAGGGGTTGCCGCAAGCGCGAGTGCACGCGATCTCTATTCCGAACAATTCAGCGCCGGCCGCCGAACCCTGTTCGAGTTGCTCGATATCCAGACCTCTTATTTCAACGCAAAAAGGTCGGCGATCTTGAACATGTTCGAGGAGCGACGGTCGTTTTACTCGGTGCTGCAGACTCTTGGGCTGTTTGTGGCTGCAGCCAATGGCGATCGCCATCCCTTGGTGGTGGCATCCTACACGGCGGGGCCATCCGCATCTGACGTTAAGCTGGCCGCGAAAGGCAAGCGAAGCGCATCATCGATGGCCAAGGCGAGAGCAACCAAGGCTACGGTATCCAAGGCCTCCGCTGGCAAAGCTCAGGACGTCAAGCCCTCGGACGCTCAGCCAGCGGCTCCTGCGCCGTAAAGGGACGCGGTGTCCTGATCCACGGCCAAGGGTTCTCGGGTAAAATGGGTGCCGTCGATCAATTCAAGCAAGTCGGCCAGTTTGGCGCGGGCCCGGTTGACGCGGCTTTTCATCGTGCCAATCGCGCATCCGCAAATGACGGGTGCATCTTCGTAGGAGAGGCCGGAGGCTCCGACAAGAATAATAGCCTCGCGTTGATCAGCGGGCAGCTTTTGCAGCGCGACTTTGAAGTCCAGCATATCCATATGGCCATGTTGCGCGGGGATAGAGGCGAGTTTAGCCGCCAATTCACCATCGGGATCATCGACCTCGCGCCGCCGGCGGCGATATTGCGAATAAAACAGGTTGCGCAGAATGGTGAACAACCAGGCGCGCATATTGGTGCCTTCGGTGAACGAGCCGATATGGCCCCATGCTTTGACCAGCGTTTCCTGCACCAGATCATCGGCCCGGTCAGTGTTGCCACAGAGGAAAATCGCAAAGGCGGGCAAATTCGGAATAGCGGCCAACAAGGCCTTTCGGATATCGGGCGCAGGACTCATGAGGCATCTCCAGACGGTTCCGGACCAGACGGGCCATCAAAGGAATTGATCAGGTCGAGGAAGCGGTCAGGCACCGGTTCTTCCAGAATCGAAGCGTAAAGCTGGCGGAGCTTCTTGCCGATATGATTGTCGATAGGGGGAATTGTTCGCTTGCGCGTGGTTTTGGTGTTGGCTGGGCGGGTCGATTGTCTCGTGCCCGGCAACCCTTTTGGCATGTGCAAGGTCGGCTCCACTTAAGGTCTGTCCCGAGGGTTGGTCGTTGACGGAATATGATCTAGGTAAAGCGAGGTCATATCCCTATAATTCAGGATAAAGACGTAAGTTCCATTACGGGAACCATTTCTTTCTTTATGCGTTGAATCGACGCATCCTACGGGCGCGGTTGCGGCCGGGGTCTGTGTTGAACAGGAGAATAGAGATGGGCTTATCGCGTCAGATCTTTGTTGAACTTCCCATGCTAAGACGCTTTTCCCGGGCGGATTGCGGGACCCAAGAGGTTGGTGATGCCTATGTCGAAATATGTTTGACGCAGCGGTTAGCCTCACCCGATTTGGTACAAAACAAAAATTCCCTGCGCATCGTTCGCTATCAAGCCCTGGTCGATGCCATGCATGCGATCGAACCGCTGGGACGAGCACCCGACAAAGCTAGCCCGGCCAAAATGGCCGCGAGCGCGCATTTGATGAAAATGACGCCGCGCCACCGCATCGCGTTTTTACTTAAATCGCTCGAAGGATTTTCCGACACCAAGCTTGCTCTCATCCTGACGTGCAGCGAAGACGAAGCGGAACGATTGGTAGAGCGCGGGAGCGCCGAACTTGCGGCTCACCTGCAAACCGATGTGTTGATCATCGAAGATGAACCGTTGATCGCGCTTGATTCGGAAGCGCGGCATTGTGCTCTCCGATATCAAACTGGCCGAGGGGTCGTCGGGGCTTTCGGCCGTCAACGAGATTTTGGAATGTGAAAATGTGCCCGTTATTTTTATTACCGCTTATCCCGAGCGGTTTTTGAAGGGCAATAAGCCGGAGCCGGCCTATCTCGTCACCAAGCCCTATTTGCCAGAAACGGTGCGGGCATTGATCAGTCAGGCCCTGTTTTTTGACCGTCGGGCGGGCAAAGAGCAGGTTTCTGCCGCCTAGGCTTGGCGGCATCACCGGCAACGGAACCAAACGCGCCGATGGCGCGTTTTTCTATGCGACGATGGGTTCGACGAATAAGCCCCATCGCCGCCTGTGATCATCTGTCCCTTTTCGAAACCACTCCCCCGACGTGTTGAGCGAAAGGACGACCCCATGTCGAAGGACATTGAAACGCCGCCGCGTGCGTTACGCGGGTTTGCTGCAATGGATATTGAGCGCCGTCACGAAATAGCCCGCAAGGGCGGCGAGAGTGTGCCGAAGGAGAAGCGGAGCTTTTCGCGCGATCCCGAATTAGCAGCCGATGCCGGCCGAAAAGGCGGTCGTTATTCGCATAGCGGGCCACACAAGGCGGAGTAATCCCGTCACATGGCCGCTTCGTGCCTTTCCCAAGCCAGCGCGTGGGCAACAATGGTTTCCAGATCATCATATGCCGGAACCCAGCCCAGAAGCGTACGAAGTTTGGCACCCGTCGCAACGATTTCCGGCGGATCACCCGCGCGGCGTTCGGTAAAGGTGACCGGAAAATCGATGCCGGACACGCGTTTCACCGTTTTGATGACATCCATCACCGAATAGCCATGGCCATAGGCACAATTCAAGACAGTGCCTTGGCCGCCCGCCCGCATATAGTGCAGCGCCAAGCGATGGGCGCGGGCAAGGTCCGACACATGGATATAATCGCGGATGCATGTGCCGTCGGGTGTCGGGTAATCGGTACCGAACACGCTCATCCCGTCGCGCTTACCGGTTGCAGCCTCACTCGCGGTTTTGATGAGATGCGTAGCGCGCGGCGTCGATTGGCCCGTGCGGCCTTCGGGATCGGCTCCCGCGACGTTGAAATAGCGCAGGATCATCGCGTTAAGCCCGTAAGCGCGGATAGCATCCTGCAGCATCCACTCGACCATGAGTTTGGAGCGGCCATAGGGAGAGACGGGGCTGGCCGGTGTTTCTTCGCTCACGGGCATATCGCGCGCCTCGCCATAAACGGCGGCTGTCGACGAGAAGATGAAGTCCTTGACCCCGCCATTCACGGCCGCTTCGATCAGGTTCCGTGCCTTTGACGTGTTGTTGAGATAATAGCCCAAGGGATCGGTCATGGAGTCGGGCACAACAATTTTGGCGGCGAAATGGAGTACGGCGTCGATGGCATGGGATTTGATGATTGTGCCGACAAGGCCTGTGTCGCCGATATCGCCTCGGATCAAGGTTACGTTGGGCGGAACCAAACGGGCAAAGCCGGTCGAAAGGTCATCAAGGACGATAACAGGTTCGCCGGTCGCCAAAAGGTCGAGTACCATGTGGCTGCCGATATAGCCGGCGCCGCCAGTGATCAAAGTCGGCATATCCAATCTCCTAAAGCGAATATGAAGGGGTAATGACGGCAGCAGACGCTAGGTAAGGCAGAGGGATTTTCCTAAACGCTCATCGACCTCGAGGCAAGCGAGCGAAAGGCTTTTCACCGTTCAATCGGAAGGCAGGGCCAGCGACCACATCCGCCGTGCGAGAAATTGTCTAGAGATGGACGAGTTCCCGTGTTTCCATAACAAAAGCGAACGCGCGCGGCCACGGGCAGCGCATTCGCCATTTGATGCCACCGGCCTGCGGACTTAATTCGGCAAAACCGCCGAGCAATTGCGGAATGGAGCTCCCCAACATTTTAAGGCCAAAGCGTTTTTCGTTGAGGACAGGAATTTCGAACGTTCCGTCATCCTCCTGCCAGATAAAGAGAAAACTACTTTTTCCGAAGAGGTCGGTTTCAACCCACCAGTCGACCGTAACCTTGCCGCGGGCAAGCGTGAGGGCGCCATGCTGAAGCGCGTTTTGAGCCAGTTCGTGGATTGCATTGCCAAGCACTTCGGCACATTGAGGAGGGGCTATGGTATCCAAGTTGGGTAGACTGATATGATCGAGGATGGCCGGATCAAGTATGGCCGCTTGAGTTTTCATAAGGGCCTTGACGGATGCCCCTTGCCAATCCTCTTTGATGATGACCTCAATCGAGCTGGAAATGGCTTGCTATCGGCTGGTTAATCGGTGTTCGAATTCGGCAGGAGAATGGCTTGTGCCGGACATACTGCGAGTCATCGCCGCAATCACCGTTACAAGATTTTGGCTGCGATGAACCAGCTCGTGGGCCATGACTTCCAATTTAATTTCGCGCGAACGGCGCTCGGTAATGTCCATGACCATGCCGGTCAATCCGATAACATGACCATGATTAAATATCGGATCGATCTGCATCCATTTATGCGTCAATTTGCCTTGGAGCGTGTAGGACATTTCAACCTGCTGTCCGATGCCGGAGGCCAACACTTCTTTTTTGATTTTAATCGTATGGCGGGCGGCCTCGGGCGGTAAGAAGTCCTCGTCGCTTTTGCCGATCACGTCGGCGCTGATGCCCGCCTGTGTATTATGTACCCAAGAGCACAACAGATCAACATTCTGGATAAACATCGTGATATTCGTAGCGCTCAGAGAGGATTTTCACAGGGTTTCCGTGCGTTCGAGTTTCGTCGAGTTTTGATCGGCATCGGATTGCAACCGGATATTGGTTACCGTCAGATCTTCCTGCTGCGCGGCGAGTGCGTTAACACGCCGACGATGCAAGAAAAAGAGGGCAACCCCGCAGATCAGCATGGAAGCATTGGCACCGGCAACCGCAAGATTCATCTTGGCCGATGTGTCAGAAAAATCGGCCGAGGCTGTCGTTGACGATGGTTCGGCAAAGGCCGTGATGGCGCCGATGGGGGTATAAAGTATTTCAGGGTTGAGCGATGAAAAAAGGGCGCGGTCTCCCCGCGCTTCCGGCTGATGAATGCCAACAGAAATGATGGCATGGTGGACGTTCAGGCCTTCCATCAACTGATTGATATCGTGCCGCATCGCTGGCTGATTTTCAACCGCAAGCGCTTTCGCAACTTCGCTAACGGTTGCATGAAAGATTGCATGGAGATCGTTGAATTCGTCGTCCCTGCCGCTATCAATGAAGCGACGCTCGGCGTGGTCGAGGGTTACGATGGCGGCGGTGAGTTGAAGCGCTGTTTGTTGCATCTGGCCGGCATGGGTAAACCGGTCAAAGGCCGTCGTATGCTCGTGCACAAGATAATAGCCATAAAGCGTTATGGCCAGAAGCGTCATTACGCCGGAAATGAAAAGGCTGTTCAAGAGGAGGCCCGTGCCGAACCGAGCCAATCGGGTTGATGTGCCTCCCACCTGCGGTTCGCGGCGTGCGACCGGCTCTTGCGAAACATTGTTTGTCCATTCGACCATGTTCAGTTCCTGCGCCTTTGATCGGGTAAATAACGCATGGCTGCACATTAAGTTCCCAGTCGCCCAACGGCTAAAAAATATGGCACAAGCCGTTGTCGGTCCTTGCTACGGATGCGTTGGGCTCGACAGTAGCCCGCCTTGGCGCGATAAGAACGGGATGACAGAGGACCTTACTTTCGATCGCTCAGATGTCGGGCCACATGGCTCGGCTGTTTCGGTTAGCCCCTTGGTGCGCAGGCTTGTCGCCCCGAATGGCGGGCCGTATACCTTCACGGGAACATGCACCTATCTCATCGGTCGTGATGATGTGGTCGTGCTTGATCCCGGTCCCGACGATGATGTCCAATTCGATGCGCTGGTAAAAGCCATCGGCGCGGCGCATGTCGCGGCCATTATCGTTACCCATACGCATAAAGATCATTCCCCCTTATCACGGCGGCTAAAGGCGCTTACAGCTGCGCCAATTATCGGCTGCGCGCCCCATTATGCCGCCCGTGCGCTTGGCGCGGGGGAGGTTAATTTGCTCGATGCGTCCTCGGATCTGGATTATCAGCCGGACCGTGTGATGGGCGAGGGCGACAGGTTTGAGGGCAGGGACTTTCGGTTGGAGGCGGTGCCGACACCCGGACACACCATGAACCATTTGGCCTTTGCGCTTTTGGAAGAAAAGGCCCTGTTCTCGGGCGACCATGTGATGGCGTGGTCGACGAGTATTGTCGCTCCGCCCGATGGCTCAATGGGCGCGTATATGGCGTCGCTTGAGAAGTTGATGGGGCGGGATGAGGTGATCTATTGGCCCGGCCATGGCGGACCCGTGACAGAGCCCGCCCGGTTTGTGCGCGGGCTGTTGCACCATCGCCGCATGCGCGCGACGACGATTACCGAGCGGGTAGCGGCAGGCGACCGCACGATTTCGGTGATTGTCGAGCGGCTTTATTCAGGGCTCGATCCAAAATTGAAAGGCGCTGCGGCACTCAGCGTATTCGCGCATCTTGAAGAACTGGTGGCGCGAGACGTGGTGAAAACGGAGCGCGAGGCGCGGCTTGGCGGCGAATATTGGGTAGGGTGATTGATCGCAGCCGTCAATGACGGACGAAAATTACTCAAACCGAAAATCCTTAAACTGATCGCGCAGCGTCTTTTTTGAAATTTTCCCTGTCGCGGTGTGGGGAATTTCAGCGATAAACTGCACGTCATCCGGCATCCACCATTTGGCGATTTTACCCTGCATGAACGCCAATATATCTTCCTTCGACGGCGTGCGGCCCGGTTTGCACACGATCAGCAGTAAAGGCCGCTCATCCCATTTCGGATGAGCAATCCCGATGACGGCGGCTTCCGCCACATCCGCGTGGCCGACGGCTAAATTCTCAAGCTCGATGGAGGAGATCCACTCGCCGCCGGATTTGATGACATCCTTGCCGCGATCGGTAATGTTCATATAGCCGTTCGCGTCGATGGTCGCGACGTCGCCAGTATCGAAATAGCCGTCCGCATCGAGAATGTTTTCATCCAAACCAAAATAGGCTTTGGAGACGGCAGGCCCGCGCACCATCAGGCGGCCGAAGGTGGTGCCGTCCCAAGGGAGTGCCTTGCCATCGTCGTCGCAGATTTTCATGTCGACGGTGAAAGGGGCAAAGCCCTGCTTCTGTTTGAGGTCGTAGAGCGCCGCACCTTCAAGCGCCGCCGTTTCGGGTTTGGGCGTGCAAAAAGAGCCGAGCGGGCTCATTTCCGTCATGCCCCACGCATGCGAAACCGTAACGCCATATTTGGTCTCAAACGCTTCGGTAACCGCACGCGGGCAGGCCGAGCCGCCAATGGTGACGCGCTTTAAACGGGTAAGCCGCTCGCCGGTGCTTTCCAGATGCTGCAAAAGACCCAGCCAGACGGTTGGGACGGCGGCGGACATGGTAACGCCTTCGTCCTCGATCAACGAGAAGATCGACGCGCCATCAAGCTTCGGGCCGGGCATGACAAGGGCTGCACCCGTCATCGGGGCGGAGAAGGCGAGCGACCATGAATTGGCGTGGAACAATGGCACCACCGGCATCACCACATCGCGCGAGGAGAGCGCCAGATAATCCGGCATCGCGGCGGCCATGGCGTGCAACAGATTGGAGCGGTGCGAATAGACGACGCCTTTGGGATGCCCCGTGGTACCGGACGTGTAACACATGCCAGCGGCGGTGTTTTCATCAAACGCAGCCCAACGGAAATCGCCATCGGCTTCGGCAATATAGTCCTCATAAGCGACCGCATTTTTAAGTGTGGTGTTCGGCATATGCGCCGCATCGGTGAAGATGACATAGCGCTCGATGCTGGGCAGGCGATCGGCTAATTTCTCGGCGAGGCCGACAAAGCTGAGGTCGAGGAACATTAACCGGTCAGCGGCGTGGTTGGCGATATAGATCAGCTGGTCTTCAAACAGGCGCGGATTGAGCGTGTGGTAAATCGCCCCAACGCCGGTAATGCCGTACCAGCTTTCAAGATGGCGGGCGGTGTTCCACGCAAGCGTTGCGACGCGATCCCCCATGCCGATGCCATCGCGCGCAAGGCGCTGGGCGAGCTGCAAGGAGCGTTGGCGGATTGCTTTGTAGGTCGTGCGATGAAGCGGCCCTTCCACCGAGCGCGACACCACCGCGCGGTTGGGATGCTGTACAGCCGCGTAATCAATCACGCGGTGGATCAGCAATGGCCAGTCCTGCATCAATCCGAGCATGCGCTTTTCTCCCTTGATACCCTGCCTGTGGCGACGGGCCTTTTGAGCGACAATACCGGAAGGGGCGCGGAAGGGAAGAGGAGCATGGTGTTGGACCGCGAGGCTCCTGCCTCGCATTCTTAAGAGCGCTGCCTAAGAGGCGCGCGGTCCGTATTTCCTTACAATCCCGCCACCAAAGCGGGCAGATCGGCAATCGACGCAATCACATGATCGGCGTGGGGTTCGAGCTCGGCGCGGCTGGCGGGGCCGCTTAATACGGCGATGGCCACGGCACCGGCTGCGCGTGCCGCGTGCAAATCATGCGTTGAATCGCCCACCAACGCCACCTCATGCGCAGCAAGGCCCGTATGGCGGGCGAACGCTTCCACCATGCCCGGATCAGGTTTGCGACCGTGACCGGAATCATGGCCGACGATGAAATCGAGATGCGGTACCAACCCCATGATTTCGGCTTGCTGCAAGGCCGCGGCCTCTGAATCATTGGTGGCTATACCGAGCCGATAGCCCTTGGCAGCAAGGCCTGACAGGATAGCCAGCGGATCATCAAGCTGAACGAGATATTCCGGTGCCAGCGCCATGAACAGCGTATTGATGTCGTCGCTGACGGCGGCATGGTCGCTCCGGCCCAGCGCTTCCGCCCAGACGGGGCCAATCTCGTCGAGGGAGGCGGCAATCATCACAGAAGTGGGCCGGTAGCAACGCGTTTCGAGATCGTAATGGGTTACGACCATGAGCCGCTCAAAGGCAGCGTCATCGCCCCTCGCCATGGTTTTCATGACGTGATAGCCAGCAGCACCCCATGTCAAATCGAAATCGAGAAGTGTGCCGTCTTTATCAAACAGAATAGCCTTAAGCGACATGGGTTTTCCCGGGTTAGGGCAGCTTGAAATAATGGATGATACGGATTGATTTACTGTTCTTTAAGGGTGATGTCACAATAAATTGATTAAAATACATGTTTTTCTAGGTGCATTGCCATGATTTATCCATAAAGTAGGGTCTAATCGCGACACAGAATCGCAGCGAAAAGACCAAGGAGAGACGCCATGTCCCAATCCAACAAGCCGACCCAGACGCAGATGAATGCTGCGATGTCGGGATCGAAACGCCCATCTTCCGCCTCAGCGCCGCACGGCTTTGGGCGTATCGGAATTCCGGCGGTTGCTGCGGCTGCCGAAATGCTCAAGACGAAAAAACCTGTCGAAAAGCCGGTCAGCACCTCGTTCTATCTCGGTAGCGATTAAGCCTGGTTTTGAGTACCCTTCTCGTTACGCATCCTTGCTTTGCCGGGCATCAGACGCCGTCGGGCCATCCCGAGCGGCCTGACCGTATTCTCGCGGTTGACAAAGTGCTGTCTGATCCGCGCTTTGCCGCGCTGATCCGTGAAGAAGCGCCGGAAGTTGAGCTTGCGGCGGTGCTGCGCTGCCATCCTTCCGACTATGTGCATGCGATTGAAGAAGCTAATCCGAGGGACGGGTTGGTGCAGCTCGATGCCGACACTTCGATGTCGCCCGGCACGTGGGAAGCGGTATTGCGCGGTGCGGGTGCTGCGACGCGTGCGGTGGATGCCGTTTTAAAGGGCGAGGCCGACAATGCGTTTGCCGCCATTCGGCCGCCGGGGCACCATGCCGAAAAGCAAACGGCGATGGGGTTTTGCTTTGTCAACAATGCCGCAATTGCCGCCCGTCACGCCCAGAAGGTGCATGGCATTGGACGCGTTGCCATCGTCGATTGGGATGTGCATCACGGCAATGGCACGCAGGATATTTTCTGGGGTGATGCGTCCGTGATGTATTGCTCCACGCATGAAATGCCGCTCTATCCGGGCACTGGCGCGAAAGACGAGCGCGGTGATTTTGACACCATCGTCAACGCGCCGTTGAAGGCAGGGGACGGTGGCGAGGTATTTCGCGATGCCTTCACTGGCCTGATTTTGCCGCGTTTAATGGCCTATCAGCCCGAACTCGTGATCATTTCAGCCGGATTTGACGCGCATTGGCGTGACCCCTTAGCCAATATCAATCTCGATGAAAGCGATTTTGCCTGGGCCACAGCGAAGCTGATGGATCTGGCTTCGAGCACAGCCGGTGGCCGCGTGGTTTCCGTGCTTGAAGGTGGCTATGATTTGAAGGGGCTCGCGGGTTCAGTCGGCGCGCATGTTGGCGTATTGATGGGCGGGGACGTGGGTTAGGGCCGAGTAAGTGGCAAAAGGAGCGTCATCGGGGTGTTCCTACCTGCGATGAAGCCAAATTTTTCGTAAAATATTTTCGCTTCCTCTGACAGTGCATGAACAACAAGCCCTCGTATGCCAAGGATAGACGCGGCATGTTGGACCCTCAAAACACCGTCTTTTAGCAAGGCTGTTCCAAGGCCTTGGCCTTGGAACAGCCTTGGTCGATCGCCAAGCGTCCTAATACTGCGACAGGAATAGGATCGGGCATGTTGCGCTTGAAAGTGCCGGTTGCCTCGGTCGATGCTATCGCGCCTGCTACCAGCGCATAATAGGCAACGACGCGGTTTGCGGCCGTCGTGACCACATAAGTTCTGGACGCGCCGCTGGTTTGATTGGAACGCGCGCGGCGGATCAGCCAATCATCCAAAACTGATACGCCGGAGCGAAAACCATCCACCTGATGCGCATCGGAGAGAGGCGCAGGTGGTTTCAACATTATTTCTGCCAAGGCAAGGGAGCGGCCATCAGTCGCTCATAGCCCGCACCCGAAGGTGGTCGGTCAAGTTGCTCAGTAAACTGAGCGAAGGTATCCGCATCAACCCGGATGAGCGTTTGATCGAGCAGGGACTCTTCAGCTGCCCGACGGGCCGCATCGATCATAAATTCCGAACGCGTCTTGCTCTGGGCGCTCGCGGCACGGTCAATCAAATCGCGCACATCTTCCCGAATGCGCAAATTCACTGCGCGGGTTTCAGGCTTTGAGGCGGTGACGGCATCAAAATGTTTCATTCAAAAAGGATAACACGCCAGATACACAATGTGTATCTCAATTTAACCGCTGGCTTATGAGCGTAAAAATTATTTCTTCGGCACCCGTCGCCGCCTAAAGCTTCACATCATAGGTTACCCATTTGGTCTTCTCGGCGACTTTGTCATAGAGGCTGCGGGCGCGGTAGTTGTCCTCTGCTGTGATCCAGCGAATAACCGTCCAGTTGCGCTTTTTGCCCTCGGAGGCGACCGCTTCAATCAGGGCCTTGGCCGTGCCCGAGCCGCGGGCGTCGGGTGATACAAAGAGATCATCGAGAAAGCCGCCGGTGGAAGCCGAGAGCGGGCGCGCGAAGGGGCGGTAATGGGTGAGGCCGATTAGCGTGCCGTCAGCCGCTTCCGCCACAAAGCCGTTGGTTTCGTGCGCTGGATTATGCAGCCACGACCAGACGGTCTCGCGCATTTCAGGCGTTTGGGTGACTTTGTAAAACGCGGCATAACCGGCATAGAGCGCATCCCAGGCAGCGCGGTCTTTGGGCTCTACGGGGCGGATGGTGAGGGACATAAGGGACGTTCCTTTGGTGAATAAGTGTCGTCATTACGAGCGATGAGCGTAGTAACCCAGCTGATTGTGCCGGACAAACGATGATATAACCATAGAGTTTCTATAATTTACTCTAGCTGGGTTGCTTCGCGTTCGCTCGCAATGACGGTTGAAAGGTTACGATCTCCCGAACAGCCGTTCAATATCGCTGAGCTTGAGCTCCACATAAGTCGGCCGGCCGTGGTTGCATTGGCCGGAATTGGGAGTTGCTTCCATTTCGCGTAAGAGCGCGTCCATCTCCTCAGGTCGAAGGCGTCTTCCTGCGCGCACAGAGTGGTGGCAAGCGAAGGTGGCGAGCACGTGGTCGAGCCGGTCTTCCAACGCCAGCGTTGTGCCCCATTCTTCCATACCGTCGATGAGGTCATGGATGAGGGCTGACACATCGCTGTCGCCAAGGGCGGCGGGAACTTCAGAGACCGCAATCGCGCCTTGGCCGAAGGGTTCAAGCACAAGGCCCAATTCGGCGAGTACCGGCGCACGGTCAACCAATTTTTGCGCGTCGGACGGATCGAGATCAATCACGGCGGGGATCAGCAGGATTTGGCGGGCGATGGCACGGGTCGCGCGCTCGCGTTTGAGGCGCTCATAGACCAATCGCTCATGGGCGGCGTGTTGATCGACAATCACAATACCGTCGGTGGTTTGCGCCACCACATAAGTGCCATGAAGCTGCGCGCGAGCCGCGCCCAGAGGATGCGCGGTATCAGCAAGGCTCGGCTCGGTGGCGGCGATACGTTGGTCGGTGGAGGGCGTTGCCAGCCCCTCGAAGCTCGCTTGTGCCGTCTCACTAAAGCCCGGAGAGGCGGGGGATTGCCGCCAATCCCAATGTGTCGGGCGTTGTTGTGGGCTATAGGATCCGCCACCGCTATAGGGCCTCAGCGCATCAAGCGTGCGCGAGGCGACGGTAGAGGAAGCGCGGTGGCCTGCACCTGCCAAGGCATCGCGGATGGCCCCGATGATCAGCCCGCGGATGAGGCCAGGATCACGAAACCGCACTTCGCTTTTGGCCGGATGCACATTCACATCGACGAGATGGGACGGCACCTCGATAAACAGCGCTGCGGCCGGATGGCGGCCATTCGGCACATGGTCTTGATAGGCGGCTTTGATGGCACCAACCAACACACGGTCGCGCACGGGACGGCCATTGACGAAGAGATGCGCGCCATTTGCGGTGGGGCGGTGAAAGGTGCCAAGGCCCGCAAGGCCGAAGAGTCGGGCCTCTTCGCGCAGCGCGTCAATGGGCAGCGCGTTGTCGGTGAAATCTTTGCTCATGATGCGGCTGATGCGGCGTTTGAGCGCCTCGGCGTCGGCGCCGCCTTCATCGGGATAATCGATCAGCGTGCCGCTATCATGGCTTAAGGTGAACCGGATATCGGGATGCGCCATGGCGATGCGCTTGATCATGTCAGCGGTGGCTTGCGCCTCGGCCCGATCCGTTTTGAGGAATTTAAGGCGCGCGGGCGTGGCATAAAATAGGTCTGCGACTTCTACCCTTGTGCCGCGCTCAAACGAGGCGGGTTTAACACCGTGTTTGATGCCCGCATCGACAAGGATGGAGGAGCCATGCGAGGCTTCCGCGCGACGGGTAGTAATCGAAAGGCGAGCCACCGCGCCGATGGATGGCAAGGCCTCGCCGCGAAAGCCTAGGGTTTTAATGGCGAGCAAATCATCATCGGGGAGTTTCGACGTCGCATGGCGCTCAACCGCTAAAGCGAGATCGTCGGCGCTCATGCCCGAGCCGTCATCGGTGACGCGGATCAGGCGACGCCCGCCCTGTTCGATCACGATTTCGATGCGGGAAGCGCCTGCATCAATCGCGTTCTCGACGATTTCCTTCACCGCCGAAGCCGGACGCTCCACCACCTCGCCAGCAGCGATGCGGTCGATCAGGATCGGGTCAAGGCGGCGAATGGTCATAAAGGGAGGAATGGTCTGGATTCGTTAGGAAGACAAGGTGGATTGCACTACCGCTTCCACCACCTCTGGATTTCGCTCAATCACCCGCAGCAGGGTTGCTGCAGCGGGATCAGGGTGCCTGCGGCCTTGCTCCCAGCCTTCTAAGGTACGGGCAGGGATGCCGAAGCGTTTGGCGAAATCCTTTGGCGATTTCGACACCGCTTTGCGGATGGTTTTGACGCGATCAGCCGTAATGGTGGGATAAGAAACCACGGTGAGTTCAAGTTCGCCGCGCTTCCAAGCGATGGCTTCTTGGAGGGCTTCGATAAGGCCTGCGCCGAAGGATGTATCCTCGTCACTTGTTCCGAATTTTGCCGTTTTAGCCATGATCAAATTCCTCGAGAAACCGCCGTATTTCTTTTCTTTGGCGCTCCGACAGATCAGCTTGCTCGGTCTTCGCATAGGCTCTGAGCATCACGATAATTTCTTTTACCATCAACACCAGATAGATCGCTCGCCCACCGCCGCTTTTGCCAATATTTCTACTTTTTAAGGCAAACCGGATTTTACGGACGCCCTTCATGCCTTGGATACGGTCCCCGCTCTCCGGTTTTCGATCAATTCGGTAAGGAGCGCTTCGTAATCCTCGCTGGTGGCGCCAACGCGGGCAAAGTCTTTTATGAAGGTTTTTGTCCGTATAATCTTCATAACGAAACATACGCCAATGGCGTAAGATCGTCAAATGAAAATCAGGGGTATCTTTAGGGAAGTCTATAACCGTTCACATTCCAACCGGGCGCCCCACCACGGTGACGAACAGTTGCCCCTCGCCATATAAACGCTTCGCCACGCGGGTGGCTTCTTCACGGGTTACCGCGTCGATCAGCCCGTTACGACGGTCCATATAATCGCGGCCGAGATTTTCGACCTGCATATGGGTGAGTTGGCCCGCGAGCTTGGTGGAGGTGTCAAAGCGCAGCGGATAGGAACCGATGAGGTATTTCTTGGCGATGTCGAGTTCTTCGTCGTTCGGACCGTCTTGCGCGAGCGAGGCGATTTCCGCTTCAATGATGGCAAGCGATTCGGCCGCGCGTTCGTTTTTCGTCGATGTGCCGCCCATATGCAGCGGGCCGTGATCGAACGGCGCAAGCTGGGCTGACACGGAATAGGCGAGCCCGCGCTTTTCGCGCACTTCGCGGAACAAGCGGGACGAGAACACGCCGCCGCCCAAAATATGGTTGACGACGCTCGCAGTGACAAAATCAGGATCGCTTTGCAACAACCCTTCCGCCCCAAAGCGGATCGAGCTTTGCGGAATGTCGAGGTCGATCACTTTGCGGGTCCCGACCGCTTGTGGTTTTGCGATAGCAACCGGCGTCAGAGAAGCCTTGGCGGGCAGGGCACCGAAAACACGTTCGAGTTCATTGGCCAAGGTTACCGCATCAATGGCACCGACCACCGCAATTTTGAGCGTTTCGCGCGCGAACACTTTGCTGCGGTAGGCGGTGAGGTCATCGCGCGTAATTGTGGGCAGGCTTTCGAGCGAGCCTTTGGTTGGACGCGCATAGGGATGGCCTGCGAAGGCGGTGGCAAACCAAGCACGGGCGGCCATGGCATCGGGATCATTGGCCTCGTTGCGAACGGACGCGATCAGTTGAGCGCGGACGCGCTCGATCGGCTCGGCATCGAGGCGTGCTTCGTTGAGCGCCAAACGGAACATATCAAAGGCTTCGTCGCGATGACGTGCCAAAGTGCGTAGCTGGCCGGAAATCTGGTCGCGAGACGCGGAGAAACCGAGCTCGATGGCAAAATCATCCAGCCGATCATGGAAGGCGGATGAATCATAGGGGCCCGCGCCTTCATCCAGCAGGCTGGCGAGGAAGGTGGCTGTGCCGGGCTTGGCCTCGGGGTCTTGCGAGGAACCGCCAAGCATGGCGATTTCCATCGCGATCAAGGGAACGGTGTAATCTTCGACCAGCCAGGCTTCGATGCCGGAAGTCGAACGCACGACTTGGATGCGGGAAGCAAGGCTTGCCTTGGTGGAAACATCGTTCATCAAGCAGCCTCGTCCTTCAAGAGATATCCCGTCACCACATGGCGGCGGTTGAGCCATTTTTTGGCAGCGGCCTGTACCGCCTCGGCGGTAACAGCTTCGATGGCGTCCGGCCATTCGGTGACATCGCGCACGGTGGAACCGGTGGCGAGCGCCGAGCCATACATGCGGGCGAGCGAGGATTGGCTGTCTTGTGCATAAATTGTATCGGCAATCAGCCTTGTCTTGGCGCGGCGCAGATCCTTGGCATCGACCCCATGGGCGACGAGATCGGCCACCACCTGTTCCATGGCCGCTTCAAGTGCTTCAAGCGTGCCGTCGGGATGGGGCAGCGCATAGAGCATGAGACGTGAGCGATCAACCGCGGTGCTCTGATACCAAGCGCCCGCTGCGACGGCGATTTTTTGTTCCATGACCAATTTGCGATGTAATTGTCCGGTGCCGTGGGCGGATAGGATTTGCACCAGCACTTCGAGCGCTTCGGCCTCGCCTTTTTCTGCCGTCATATAGCTTGGCACAATCCAAGCAAGTTGCAGGGAGGGCTGTTCAACCTTCGGATCGGCCAGCACCACCCGGCGTGCCGCTCGGGCTTCGGGTTCGCGCGGGCGATGGCGCTCGGGTTTGGAGCCACGGGGCGGAATACGGCCATAAGTGTCTTCGGCAAGGCGGACAACCTCGGTTTCTGTAATGTCGCCAGCCACGATCAGAATCGCGTTTTCAGGCGTATAAAACCGACGATAATAGCTGAGCGCGTCTTCACGGTTCAGCCCTTCGATCTCGTGCATATAACCGATGATAGGCTTACCATAGGGATGGTGGGTAAACAGGGTCGAGGCGAGCGACTCGCCCAATTGAGCCGATGGATCGGTATCCGTGCGCATGCGCCGTTCTTCGATGACGACATCGCGCTCAGGATCGACCACGTCGTCGGATAGAACGAGGCCCGTCATGCGATCCACCTCAAATTCCATCATGGTTTTGAGGTGCTCACGCGAGACGCGCTGGAAATAGGCGGTGTAATCATAGGACGTGAACGCGTTCTCTTGGCCGCCAAGGGCGGTGACCACATCGGAAAACTCGCCTTGCGGATGCTTGTCCGTGCCTTTGAACATCAAATGTTCAAGAAAATGCGCGATACCGGATTTGCCGACGGGATCATCGGCCGAACCGTTGCGATACCAGACCATATGGGTCACAACGGGTGTGCGATGATCAGGAATGACCACGATTTCGAGCCCGTTATGCAGCGTAACATGCGCAATATCGGGCCCTTGATGGGATTGAGGCTCGGTGGTCATGCAGTATTCCTTAGAGAAACAGCCGTTTTAGCGATATAGGCACCCGATATCCGATCAGGCAGCCTTCGGCTTACCAGAATTTGTACCAAGGCTTGTCGGTTTCGCCCGTAGCTGCCTTGGTGGCCGCCTCGATTTCCGGCGTGATGACCGCCTTTTTCTGAATTTCGGACGGCGGGTCTACCAACGCGTGTTTGCTGGCCGAAGGTTCCGGGAAGGTTTGGGTTATGAAGCTCGCAAAGGCCTGACCCGGAACAAAGGGTGCGTCTTCTTCGGCCTTTTTCTTGGTCAGATCGGCATCTTTGACCCAGTTCGCATCACCCGGTTGCGCCAATTTCTTGGGCTTTGGGAGCTTTTGCGTGGGCGGTATCACGAGCGGGGCCCGCTCAGGTGGCTTTGTCAATTCTTCATTGGGCATCAAACCCAACGCGCCGAAGACGCTTTCGGTCATGTCCGCACGGGCAGGGGCGGCACCTAGCCCAACGACAACGAGCAGCGCTGCAGGAATAGAAAAAGTGGCTACGGGGGAGGTCAACAGTTTGTGTTTCATAAAGACGGTTCCTTCTCGGCCGAAGTCTTTACCAGTTGAGCATTACCTAACCATGAATCCGACAAAAGCAAGGCGACGGCCGCAACGATGGCGGCGTCGGCAATGTTGAAAACATACCAGTTCCACGTGCCCCAGTGGAGCAAAATAAAATCTACAACCGCACCGCGAAAAAAACGGTCGATTCCGTTGCCAATGGCGCCCCCTACCAGTAGCCCGATGGCCAAGGCGGGCAACAAGCGGCGGCTTCGCCACAACCAGATGCTGAAGCCAATTGCGGCACCTGCCGAAAGGGCGACCAGAAGGTAGCGTCCCAGATCGGCATTTTGCTGGAACAAGCCGTAGGAGATGCCCCGATTCCACACCAGAACGAGGTCGATATAAGGGGATATCGTAACGGGGCCGGAAAATTCGAGATCAAGCACGCCGAGCGCATAGAATTTGCTACCTTGATCCATTACCAGAACCACGATGGCAGCGACGAGACCGATCAAACGCGCCTTGCCGTCACGCATGCGCGGCATCCCATTCCCTCAAGGCGTCTGCATCGCGGGGTGTGACATCAGGATAATCCTTATCGGTGCCCACCGCGGTTGAATACCGCCATGACCGCGCGCATTTCTGGCCCGGTGCTTTTTCGCTCACAACGGTAACGCCATGCACATCGTCGAGCTTGAACGCATCAGCAGCAGCGTCGCCGTCGATGATGGAGACGCCGGAGGTGATGCAGATATCGGCGAAGTCCACGCTGCGGACGAGATCGGCTAGATCCTTATCGGCGATGTAAACCTTGGGTGCCGATTCAAGTGAGGAGCCGATGCGCTTTTGGGCGCGTTCAATTTCCAAGGCACCGGTGACAACGCGGCGTACCTTGCGGATGGTTGCCCAACGGGCGGCCAGCGCATCATCCTGCCATTCGTGCGGAATGGTAGGGAAGGTTTCGAGATGAACCGATTCAGCATCGGGATAGCGCGACAACCATGACTCTTCCGCCGTGAAAACGAGGATAGGGGCCAGCCAAAGCGTCACGCTGCGGAAGATTTCTTCAATGCAGGTGAGCGAAGCGCGCCGCGCCAAGCTCGATTTCGGATCGCAATAGAGCGTGTCTTTGCGGATATCGAAATAGAAGGCGGATAGCTCGGTATTTAAGAAGGCCGAAAGCTCAGTAATCACCTTGCGATAATCATAGGTCTCATAGGCTTTAGCGATGATGGGCGCGAGTTCGCTTAAGCGATGCAGCATCAAGCGTTCAAGCTCGGGCATGTCCGATGGCTTGATGCTGTGGGCTGCATCGTAATGGGCGAGCGTGCCCAGCATCCAGCGCAGCGTGTTGCGAAGCTTGCGGTAGGTTTCGACAAAGGTTTTTAGAATTTCAGGCCCGATGCGCAGATCGTCGGAGTAATCAGCGGCGGCGACCCAGAGGCGCAAAATATCGGCGCCGGAATCTTTGATGATGTCTTGCGGAGCCGTGACATTGCCCAAGGATTTGGACATTTTCTGGCCCTTCTCATCCAGCACGAAACCGTGGGTGAGAACGACATCAAACGGCGCGCGGCCACGCGTGCCACAGCTCTCTAACAGGCTCGACTGGAACCAGCCGCGATGCTGATCGGAGCCTTCCAAATACATCACGCGGTCTTGGCCACCATCGACGATGCGTTTGATGCCCGAAAGGGTCGGGAAATGCATTGGCGTATTGAGTACATAGGAATGCGTGGAACCGGAATCGAACCACACATCGAGCACGTCCATCACCATGTCGTAATGGTCGGGGTTGTGGCCGAAAGGTTTTAAGAAGCGCTCTTTGGCACCTTCTGCAAACCATGCGTCGCCGCCATCGGTTTCAAACGCGGTTGCAATGGCTTCATCGACCTCTGCATCGCGCAGGAGTTCTTTGGTTTCCTTGTGCACGAAAACGGCAATCGGAACGCCCCATGCGCGTTGGCGCGACATGACCCAATCGGGCTTGTTTTCAATCATGCCGGTGATGCGGTTTTCGCCGGTTGAGGGCACCCATTCGGTTTGCTTGATGGCGTTGAAAGCAACGTCGCGCAGGCTTTTATTGCCAAGCTCTGCGGCAGGCTTGTCCATCGCAATAAACCATTGCGGCGTGTTGCGGAAAATGACCGGCTTTTTCGAGCGCCATGAATGCGGGTATTGGTGCTTTAAGCGACCGCGCGCGACGAGATTGCCTTGGTCGATCAGCGCTTTGATAACCGCTTCATTGGCATCGCCTTTGTCACCCTTCTCGGTGATGACGCGTTTGCCTTCAAAGCCCAGGGCCTCTTTGGTGTAGACGCTGTCGTCGTCAATGGTGAAAGGGATGCGCGTGTCGATGCCGCGCTCGGTGAGCTGGCGACCATTCGCCATCCAGATTTCAAAATCCTCGCGACCATGGGATGGGGCAGTGTGAACGAAGCCCGTACCTGCGTCATCGGTGACATGATCGCCGTCGAGGAGGGGGATTTGGAAATCATAGCCGAGATGGGCGAGCGGGTGGGCGCAGGTAAATGAAGCTAAAGTTCTGTTCGGAACAGCCGAAACATATTTGAGCGTAATTTTGGTCGAGGTAGCAATAGTTTCGGCCAGCTTTTCGGCCAAAATGTAACGCTCGCCAATTTTAGGGCCGAAATCTCTCTCGTTTCCAGTTACTTCATACAAACTGTAATCTATTTTATGAGAAAAAGAGATCGCCCTGTTCCCTGGAAGTGTCCATGGAGTTGTTGTCCAGATGACGATAAACGCCCCTTCAAATCTGACGGGCGCGACCGATTGTGTCAGATCAGTAAAAGCCGGTGCCTCAATCACCGGAAACTTCACCCAAAC
>CAIUPE010000118.1 GCA_903900975.1 uncultured Hyphomicrobiales bacterium
AGGCCGCTGTTGATCACGGTGCAACGCGTGAAGAAATTACCGAGACGCTGGGCATGGCGATCTATATGGGGGCAGGTCCCTCCGCTATGTATGCAAGCCATGCGCTTGACGCCTACACGCAGTTTTCTGCTCCAAAAGCCGTTTAATCAGGAGAAATTATCATGTCGATTGCCAGCCTCATTTCCCGTTTGTTCAGCTCGTCGAGCGTCCCTGCCATCGAGCATGAGGATATGCAGAAAGCGGTTGAAAGCGGCGAGTGCCACATTGTCGATGTGCGCGAACCCAATGAATATGCCGCAGGCCATATTCCGGGTGCCAAGAGCCATCCGCTGTCATCGTTTGACCCGACAAAACTTCCTACCGGCAAGCCGCTGATTCTCGTCTGTCAGGCCGGTGGACGCTCCGCGCGTGCGCTACAGGCCGCCATGGCGTCTGGACGAACGGATGTGGTGCATTACGCGCCTGGTACAGGCGGCTGGCTTTCACGCGGTGGTGCGGTGAAGCAGTAGGTAGCGCTTAATTTGCCTCATCCGCATCGGGGCGTTCCATCCAGCGGATGAGGGGCATCATGGGTAGGATCCATGCAAGGCCCACAACCGCGTAATAAATATCCTGCCAAATCTTGTCGGCATCCTGTAACCGCCCTTGGGCGATCATCATGGCGATGAGGCTATAGACGCACACAAAAACCAGCATGGTGAGGGCACCGATCAATTTACGGGTTCTGCGGCGCATAGCTGGTGTCTCCTTAACGGGTGGCGTGCGGCATTTCGGGCGATTGCTGCTTCGGGTTGGCGGGACTATGTAAGCGCAAAGCCCGTGTTTCAAGTCCGGAAAGTATCATTCTATGCGCTCGTCCGACAATTCCCACGCCCATCTTGACGCATCTTACGTACCGCCACGCGGCCAAAATCTGGTCCGGGCATGGCTTTTTGCCTTGGCTGGTCTGGTGTTTTTGATGGTGCTGGTCGGTGGAGCGACGCGGCTTACCGGTTCCGGCCTTTCCATTACCGAGTGGAACCCGATTATGGGGGCCATTCCGCCGCTGACCGATCAGGCATGGCTTGAGGCTTTCGAAAAATACAAAGCCATTCCGCAATATAAGCTTGTGAATGAGGGAATGGCACTTGGCGATTTCAAATTCATTTTCTGGTGGGAATGGTCTCACCGCCAGCTTGGCCGCGCCATGGGCCTTGTTTTTGCGCTGGGCTTTGTCGGCTTGCTGTCCACAGGCCGCCTGCACGGCAAGCTTGCGCTCAAAGTGCTTGGCATCGGGCTTCTGGGTGGACTTCAAGGCGGCATTGGCTGGGTGATGGTCAAATCCGGCTTGGATGATGGCATGACAGCGGTGGCCCCCATCAAGCTGATGTTCCATCTCACCATGGCGTCGCTGATTTATACGCTGATTGTGATGCTGGCGACTTCGCTCGGCCGTCCGCGTGGGGAGATTGCCCCGCTTGCGATTAAGCGCGGGGCAAACGTGGTGATGGGCCTCGCCTTGCTCCAGATCGCGCTCGGAGCCTTGGTGGCAGGCTCAAAGGCGGGGCTGACGTGGAACACTTGGCCGATGATCGACGGACAATTTATCCCACACTTAGATCTCTTATTCTCGGTAACGCCTTGGATCGAGAATTTCGTCGATAATACCGCTCTGGTGCAGTTTGATCACCGGATGACCGCTTACCTGCTCTTGGCCGTTGCCCTTTGGCATAGTTTTCGTGCCAGCCAAACGATGCCTGAAACCAGTGCACAGAAACGCGCCGTGGTGAATGCAGGGTTGATTGGCACGCAGGCGATCATCGGAATTGCAACGCTGCTTTATGCTGTGCCGATGTGGCTCGGCCTATTGCATCAGGCCTTTGCTTTTGTGGTGCTGGGCATGGTGGCGGTCCATCGTGCCGCTTTGGCGCGGGGTTAGGTAATTCTTATTTTTTTACGTCTCGATCATAAAATTCAGATCATCGCATGGCGCCATAACCAAGCGCGAGCAATGTGAGCGGTAGGACAATATTTGCTAAGGCAAAGGCCCAGCTGGTGGCATCGAAATTCATGTAATTATTCCTTTTAAACGGCTGCGCGCTAAAAGGTGAAGACCAACGGCGACAGACAGCCAAATGAATGCACTCACCGAAATCACAACCAAATTAGCGTGTTTTGTCGATTCATCTGTGTAAATAGTTGACGCTACCGGCCCAAACACACCAACGGCAAGACTGGCCGTAGAATCCCTGTCGATGGCTGATGCGGTTAATTTTTCCGCTCATTATGAATGGCGCTCATCAATCATCGTCCGGCAATTGCCTGATCATGAGATAGATCATGCCACAAGATAACCCTACATCAATTATTCTTATTTCCGCCTCAGCGATAGACCAATACCGGTATCGCTGAATGCGCCAGCACCTTTTGCGTTTCGGAACCAATCAACACCGCACCGACACCTCCTCTGCCATGGGAGGCCATGGCGATGAGGTCGCATTTTTTCTTCTTCGCGGTCGCAATGATGGCCTCGTAAGGATGATCGCTTTCGGTATCGACCAGATGGCACGCCACCCCGCGGGCTTTGGCTAATGCCTCGACCTTTTCGAGGATCGTCTTGGCTTCGGCTTTCGCGTGCTTGGTATAAATCTGTGGAGTGTCGGATAGCATTTCGGTTTCGAGCGTAAACATATGAAACGGCTCGTGGACGGTGAGCGCCGTCACCTCAGCACCAATGGCTTTGGCAAAATCGAGGCCCTGTTTAACCGCCTTCGTCGCAAGCACCGACCCATCGGTCGGGATCAGAATATGCTTATACATGGTGCGTCGCCTTTCATGCAGCTTTCCTTTGAAGGAAACTGACAGAAAGGCGACGCTTTCGCTTTGAGATGGGTCAAGGTTTTAGGGGGTAGGGGGTAGGGGATAAACGACACGTACGCCCTAATCCCTACACCCTCAATTTCACTTAGCCGCCAATGCCTGATCGAGATCAGCAATAATATCAGCGACGTCTTCAATGCCGACCGACAAGCGCACGACATCCGGACCCGTACCAGCAATTGTCTTTTCAGCATCGCTGAGCTGGCGGTGTGTGGTCGAGGCGGGGTGGATGACGAGCGAGCGCGTATCGCCGACATTGGCGAGATGCGAGAACAGCTTGAGGTTGGATACCAGCTTGATGCCGGCGTCATAGCCACCTTTTAGCCCGAAGGTGAACACAGCGCCCGCGCCCTTTGGCGTATAGCGCTTGGCAAGCGCGTGGTATTTATCGCCCTCAAGGCCCGGATAGCTGACCCATGCCACGCCCGGATGCTTTTCGAGAAATTTGGCCACCGCCAGCGCGTTATCGCAATGGCGTTGCATACGAAGCGGCAGTGTCTCGATGCCGGTCAACAGCAGGAAGGCGTTGAACGGTGCCAGTGCTGGCCCAAGATCGCGCAGACCCAGTACACGGGCTGCAATCGCGAAAGCAAAATTGCCGAAGGTCTCGCCAATCACCATGCCGTTATATTCGGGACGGGGTGTGGAAAGCAGCGGATATTTGCCCGATGAGACGTAGTCGAAATTACCGCCATCGACAATAACGCCGCCAATCGAATTGCCATGGCCACCAAGGAATTTGGTGACAGAATGAACAACAATGTTCGCGCCATGCTCAAACGGCTTTATGAGGTAGGGAGTAGCCAGCGTGTTATCGACGATGAGTGGAACGCCAGCCTTTTTGGCAATTGCTGCGATCGCGGCGATATCCGTAACTACGCCGCCCGGATTTGAAATCGACTCAATGAAGATTGCTTTGGTTTTTGGTGATAGCGCCGCTTCAAAGGTCGACAGATCATCCGGATCGGCCCATTTTACCCGCCAATCGAAGCTCTTATAAGAATGGTTGAACTGGTTGATCGAACCGCCATAGAGCTTTTTCGACGCGATGAACTCGTCGCCCGGCTGCAACAGCGTGTGAAAGACCAGAAATTCAGCCGCATGGCCCGAAGCAACGGCAAGCGCCGCCGTGCCACCTTCGAGCGCAGCAACACGGCCCTCAAGCACGGCATTGGTGGGGTTGGTTATGCGGGTATAAATATTGCCAAAGGCTTGCAGACCGAAAAGCGAGGCAGCATGATCGACATCATCGAACACAAACGATGCGGTCTGATAAATAGGCGTTACGCGCGCGCCGGTTGCGGCATCAGGTGCTGCGCCGGCATGTATGGAAAGCGTTGAAAAGCCCGGGGTATGTTCTGCGGTCATCGGCTCGTTCTCCGTTGGGATTGGTATCGGTTAAATCAGTTAAATCAGTCCATACGTTCTTTTTAGAGAACGATATCTCAGACGTCAATAGGGACGTGCCATAGGTCGGTCATATTTTTGGTCAGTATAGGTAGACGCATTTTAAAGGGAAAAGGAGCCTCTCATGGCCAAGCTAGCTTTGAACCATACGCCCGTCATTTCCCGCGATATCATCACGCTTTATGATCGCTTTACGCATGGCGACATGGACCGTCGGGCCTTTATGAGCGGTTTGGCCAGATTGGCCGGTTCGACGGCGGCAGCGTCCGCCCTTTTGCCTCTTCTGCAGAATAATTACGCGCAGGCCGAAACCATTAAACCGGACGATCCGCGCCTTGAGACGGCAGAAGGCGTCTCCATCACAGGCGGCGAGAAGGGGCTAACGGGTTATCTCGCGCGGCCCAAGGGGAGCGACAAGCTGCCGGCGGTTTTGGTGATCCATGAGAACCGAGGCCTTAATCCGCATATTAAAGACATCACACGGCGTATGGCCTTGGAGGGTTTTTTGGCACTGGGTATTGATGTGCTCTCTCCTGACGGCGGCACACCGGAGGATGAGGACAAAGCCCGCGACATGTTCGCCAAACTGACGGGTGAGGTAGCTGAAGCCAGAGCCGCAGCAGCCATTCGCTTTTTGGCTAAGCATCCGCAAGAAAACGGAAAAGTTGGCGCGGTTGGATTTTGCTGGGGCGGTGGAATTGTCAATCGGGTAGCGGCCGGCGAACCGAAGCTTAACGCCGGCGTCGCTTATTATGGCCCGCAACCGGCTACTGAGCGCGTTCCATCGATTAAAGCCGCATTGCTGTTGCATTATGCAGGTCTGGACCAACGCATTGACGCCGGAATTCCGGCTTATCAAGCAGCCTTAGATGGCGCCAAAGTGCGCTATCAAATCTTTATGTATGACGGTGTTGACCACGCGTTTAACAATGACACCAACACGGCTCGCTACAATGAGGCCGCCGCCAAAATTGCATGGTCGCGGAGTGTTGAGTTTTTAAAGCGGGAGTTGGCCTGATTTAAAGCGTGCGCTTCTGCCAACTTTTCGTCCCAAGCAAAGGTCGCTTCGACGATAACAGCCCTGTGTTGACGCCCGACCACCCAATCTCGCCGGAGAAGCGGCCGAATTCGATTTTCGGGCAGCGGTTCATGATCACGGTTAGCCCCTTGGCTTCGGCTTTCGCTGCGGCCTCGTCGTTCCTTACGCTCAATTGCATCCAGAGGACTTTGGGCAAAGGGTTGAGCGCCAAGGCTTCATCGGTAATGGGCCCAGCCGCTTCGGAATTACGGAAAATATCCACCATGTCGATGGGCGCGGGAATATCGGTAAGGCTGGCATAAACCTTAGCCCCGAAAAACACTTGTCCCGCCAGTGCTGGATTGATCGGATAAAGCGTGTAACCGCGCTCGATCAGATATTTCGTAACGAAATAGCTCGGCCTTGCCTCATTGTTAGAGAAGCCGACCAGTGCGATGCTTTTCACGCTTTTCAGAATACCGTGAATGAGATCATCGGGATAGGAATCGTGCCGTTTGGCATCAAAGCTCATTGGCCCGTCCAGTGCGGTTCGCGCTTTTCGATGAAGGCGCCTATGCCTTCCTCCGCATCGCGGGCCAGCATGTTTTCAACCATGATGCGCGAGGCGTGGAGATAGGCGTCTTCCAATGTCATTTCGGCCTGCTCGTAGAAGGCGCGCTTGCCGATAGAAACGGTGAGCGGTGATTTAGACGCGATACGCCGTGCCATTACTTCCGCTTCCGCCAGAGCCTCGCCTTCCGGCATGACGCGATTGACAAGGCCTATGCGAAAAGCCTCATCCGCCGTAATCATTTCGCCGAGCAACAACATTTCCATCGCGTGTTTGCGGGTTATATTGCGCGATAGGGCGACCATCGGCGTCGAACAGAATAGTCCAATATGCACGCCGGGGGTCGAAAATTTGGCATGCTCTCCCGCAACCGCGAGATCACAAGATGCCACAAGCTGACAACCGGCTGCGGTCGTCACCCCCTCAACGGCTGCAATGACGGGTTGCGGTAGCGTGAGAATGGCCTGCATCATCGCCGAGCAACGGCCCAGAATATCGGTGAAATAGGCGCGGCCGCGATCGGCATCTTGCCGGTGCGCTGTCATCTCTTTGAGATCATGACCAGCTGAGAATACCGGACCATTGGCCGCCAAAATCACGGCGCGGATATCGCGGCGGGGAGCAATATCTGCAAAGGCCGCCATCAAGGCCGCAATCATCGCCTCTGATAACGGATTGCGCGAGGCGGGACGGTCGAGCGTCAGGATGGCGTACCCTTCGCGCTCGGTCAGCGTGACGGGGGAGGCGTTTTGGGAGGCTGGCGTGTTCATAGCGAGAGCGTCGCGCTAGATGGTGCCAACGTCAAGCATCGTATTTTCCCGTGAATAGGCTTATTCATGATCCGAGCTTAGCCCCTAGAGATTCTTACGCCGACATCATGATGCCAAAATTCGCCTCCTTTTCCCTCGCCGACATCGACGCCTTTCTCCGTCGCGATTTTCCGCAGATCTATATCCATGGCGAGATTTTCTCCGTGTTGGAGATCGGTCATGGCACGTGTCAGATGCGGATGGCGTATCACGATAGCCAGCTTCGGCCCGGAGGAACCATCTCTGGCCCGGCGATGATGGCTTTGGCCGATGTGGCACTTTATGTAGCGCTTTTGGGCGCGATTGGCGAAGTGCCGCTGGCGGTGACCACCAATTTCTCGATCAATTTCCTTAAAAAGCCAGCTCCCCGTGCGCTGATCGCCGGGTGCCGCTATCTCAAAATCGGCAAAACACTGGCGGTAGGCGAGTCGACCCTGTTTTCCGAGGGCGATGAGGCCCCCGTTGCCCATGTGACGGCGACCTATGCGATTCCACCTCATTGATTAAGGTATTATGATACCGCATAAGCTAACTAACGGAAAAATAGTGGAAATTTTATGCTTTTGTTGTTTTCTAGTGGTTGACGTCGACGGTTGCTTCCTCTAATCGATCCCCATCGCAAGGGATGGGAAACCGTCCCGATAGTTCATGCGCGCAGGGCTTTTACCGGTCCTCGCCAACATCTGGAATTACTCCCATGAAGACTTTTTCGGCCAAGCCTGCCGAGATCGAGAAGAAATGGGTGCTGATCGACGCTAAGGGTCTGGTTGTAGGCCGTCTTGCCTCGATCATCGCCATGCGTTTGCGCGGCAAGCATCTTCCGATCTTCACACCGCATGTTGATTGCGGCGACAACATCATCGTCATCAACGCCGACAAGGTGGTTTTGACGGGTCGCAAGCGCGACCAGAAGGTTTATTACCACCACACCGGTTATCCAGGTGGCATCAAGGAACGGACTGCGAAGTTCATTCTCGATGGTCGCTTCCCTGAGCGCGTGGTCGAGAAGGCCGTTGAGCGTATGTTGCCGCGTGGCCCGTTGGGCCGCCAGCAGCTCAGCAATCTCCGCGTTTATGGCGGCGCTGAGCATCCGCATATCGCCCAGACGCCAGCCGTTCTCGATGTCGGCGCGTTGAACCGCAAGAACGTGAGGAGCGCCTGATCATGGCCGAAACGCTTCAATCTTTAGCCGATCTCAAGGGATCGCCAGTGGAAGCCGCTGAGGCTCCGCGTCATGTCCAGAAGCTCGACAAGCAGGGCCGTGCCTATGCTACCGGTAAGCGCAAGGACGCGGTTGCCCGCGTCTGGATCAAGCCGGGCTCCGGCAAGATCACGGTCAATGAGCGTGCTTTGGAAGTTTATTTTGCCCGTCCGGTGTTGCGCATGATTTTGCAGCAGCCTTTCGGCATCGCTTCCCGCATCGGTCAGTATGACGTTGTGGTTACCGTTGCAGGCGGCGGTCTTTCAGGTCAGGCCGGCGCGGTGCGCCATGGCCTCTCCAAGGCGCTCACCTATTTCGAGCCAGAACTGCGTGGCGTGTTGAAAAAGGCAGGCTTCCTGACCCGCGACAGCCGTACCGTCGAGCGCAAGAAGTATGGCCGCAAGAAAGCGCGCCGGAGCTTCCAGTTCTCGAAGCGTTGATTTTCAACGGTTTTATCGAATGTTCAAAATGGCCCGCTTTGGCGGGCCATTTTTTATTGTGTCGCTCGCTCGACATCCCGCGAGAACAAATAAATAGCTAATGTGACCACTAACGCTATTCCAAAGGCAATGTGCAGCGTGGCATAGCCTTCAGCTGCCGGTCGATCTTTCATCCGGTTCATTACGGTGCCAGACAGGGGCTGAATTAAGCCAGCTCCGCCAATAAACAACATGTTCATTAGGGTGATACCGCGCCCGAGCAGCTGGTCCGGAACGAAGGAGCGGCCATGCGCCATTAGGACGCCATAGGTCATGCCGCTGGCACCCAAAATGGCGAGCGCGGTAATCGCTTGTGATGTGTCAGGCCCTGCGAAGCCGAGATATAGAAAACTTGTGGCGGTGAGCACCGTCCCTGCTACCACGATCCATTTATTGGTATGGAGCCAATGGTCGAGGGGGCCATAGACCATTGCCCCGAACGACATGGCGGCCGCCATCATCAATAGCCCATTACCGCGATCAACCGGCCCCAAACCGTGGATAGCTGACAAATACGGTCCCGCCCACAGCCCGCGTTCGGCAATCAGCACGGCATAGCTGACAGCCGTTAAGGGCAGGATTGGCCATAGCGATTTAAGCTGCATGATCGTCCATATTCCCCGCCAGAAGCCAACCTGTCGAGTGTCGGACGAAGGTACCGGATCGCGGATGATAAAGAACAAAAGCAGAGTTGCCAAAGCAGTGGCCAACGCAATCAGCCCCATCGCATTCCTCCAGCCAATTTCCGTTGCAGCCCACGCCAGAGGGGAGGCGGCGAAGAGATTGCCTGCCGATCCGATGCCAATTAACCAAGAGCACAAAAGCGCAAAGCGCTTGGCTGAGTAGAGCCGACCCAGTACAAAAATTGCCCCCATATAAATGGCGCTGCATCCGATGCCGATCAACGCCAAAGCAACGTCAAGCTCCATGGATGAAGTTGCCCGCGCGAATAACACAGCGCCCACAATGGCGGCTAACATGGTTGCTGTCACCGTTCGGCGTGGGCCGATCGTATCGAGGGCCCAACCGACTGGAAATTGCATCAGGGTGAAGCCCAATATCCACGCCGTTTGCATGGTGGCTAAAGCTTGCGGATCGAGATGTAATTCAACCGCTAATTCGGGCGCAATAACAGCAAGAAAAGAACGGAAAAATTGGCTTAAAATATAGCCAGCAAGAAAACCAAAAAAGGGTGCCACGGTCAAACCAATCTAACTGAGGACATATGGTCAGTTTTGCTTATTGCCGGGCCTGCCGAAAAGCCGCGGCTCTGCGATGACCTTCAAGCCCTTCTTGAGTACTCTGCCGCACGGCCGGTGGTGCAACGGCGGCGACACCGCGTGCATCCAGCCATTGATGCGTGCAAATCTTGACATACGAACCCACCCACAAACCACCCGTATAACGCGCTGCGGCCAAGGTCGGAAGCGTATGATTGGTACCGCAACATTTGTCCGAGTAAACGACGCTCGCCATTTCTCCGATAAAAAGCGAGCCGTAATGGCGCAATTTCTTGGCGGTATCATGCGGATCGGCCGTGTGAACTTGCAGATGCTCGGCGGCGATAAAATCGGAATAGGCGATCATACTTGCCTCGTCAGCGCAGACAGCAATCTCGCCATAATCACGCCACGCGGGAGCAGCGACGTTGGCCGTTGCTAGACCTTCGAGCTGGCGTTCAATTTCGATGAGAACGGCATCGGCCAGAGCGCGGTCGGTAGTGATTAAGCCGACGCGGGTGCGCACATCGTGTTCGGCTTGCGCCAGTAAATCGGTTGCAATCATTTCGGGGTCGCCGCTCTGATCGGCCACAATAAAAATTTCACTCGGACCGGCGAGTTGATCGATACCGACACGGCCAAACACTTGTCGCTTGGCCTCGTTGACATAGGCGTTGCCTGGGCCAACGATTTTATCAACGCTTGGCACGCTCTCCGTTCCCCAAGCCATTGCAGCAATCGCTTGTGCACCGCCGATACGGAAGATGCGGTCAGCGCCGGAGAGGTGGCAACCTGCAATCATGGCGGGGTGGGCATTTGGGGGCAAACAGGCAATGACTTCCTCACATCCTGCGACTTTAGCGGGGACCAAGGTCATAACCGGTGCCGAGAGTAACGGGTATCGACCGCCCGGAACATAGGCTCCAACCTTTTCGATTGGGATAACGCGGTGGCCGAGGTGAAGGCCGGGTAGAGTTTCAATTTCGAGCGGCAGAATGGTTGCAAGTTGCGCTTTGGCAAAATCTCGAACGCGTTCGATCGCGAATTCGGTGTCCTTGCGTTGCTGCGGATCAAGGCCATTCAATGCGGCTTGACGTTCCACGGGCGATACTTCGAACGTTTCTGGGGAAACCTTGTCAAACAACATCGAATATTCGCGGACGGCCGAATCTCCGCGTTGGCGAACGGCAGAAATAATGTCTTTGACCGTCGTTTCGATTGAAGCGGTATCGGATACGGCATCGCGTCCGCCTGATTTGACGAAGGTGACAGAGGCGGCAAGAGAGGCTGGAACGCTGGACATGACGCGGTTACTCCGAGGATGTGAGGACAACAACCTCGCACCCGCGGGAGGGGTGCGCAAGGGCGCTTGCTTGGATTTCCCGGTTGCGTCCCGTGCATAGCGACCATGGATATTGCCGGTTGCAGAGCCGTCACTTTCAGGCCATTTTCAGCTTGATAAAAACGGGTTTAAGCTAAGTGGGGAAGCGATTGAGATCATCGAAGCGTCACTTGTGATAGGTTGACGTTTTATATGCTTCTATTGTGTATCGCTCGCTGAGTTCGGGATAGCATTTTTCATGACCATCGTGGCTGCACGTGCACGCGCTGTCCTTGAGGACCTCATTGCCTTTCCGACGGTGAGCGCCGACTCCAATCTTGCGATGATTGATTACATCCGTGCGTTGTTGGAACGGAGCGGCATCGCGTCACAGTTGTTTTTTAATGAGGAACGAACCAAGGCCAATTTATTTGCGAGTGTTGGTCCGAAGGAGCAACCTGGCGTTTTACTCTCGGGCCATAGCGATGTTGTGCCGGTGGTGGGACAGGCGTGGAGCAGTGACCCATTCCGGATGGTTGAGCGGGACGGGCGACTTTATGGACGCGGAACGTCAGACATGAAAGGCTTTATCGCTTGTGTGCTGGCGACGGCAGAACGGATCGCGCGCCTACCGCTTGCACGACCCTACCAGATGGTTTTCAGTTATGACGAGGAAGTTGGCTGTGTTGGCGTCCGCCGCGTCATTGACAATTTTGCGTCGCTGTCGACCCGTCCTGAACTGTGCGTTATTGGCGAGCCGACCATGATGGCGCCGGTCATCGCGCATAAGGGCAAGATTGCGGGTCATATCACGTGCGTCGGTCACGCTTGCCATTCAAGTCAAGCGCTTGAGGGGCTCAATGCCATTCATTTGGCTAGTGATATGGTTTCGGCGATCCGTGCGACGCAGGACCGGCTGTTGATGGGCCCGGTGCGCGATGACGGGTTTACGGTGCCTGTGTCGACGCTCCATGTCGGAACCATTCAGGGCGGTACTGCCCTCAATATTGTGCCGAGTGAATGCGTACTCGATTTCGAAATCCGGAACATCCCGTCGGACAATGCGGAACAATTGCTGGCAGGCTTGTTTGACGAAGCGGCTCGGCTTTCGAGGAAGGCACAAAACCGCTTTCCTGAAACTGGCATCACCATCGAGGTCTTTAATCGGTATCCCGGTTTGTTAACCCCAATTGATAGTCCGGCCCTTGCCCGCGTTCAAAGGCTCTCCGGCCATTCGGGCGCGGGCAAGATATCCTTCGGTACCGAGGGCGGGTTGTTCAACGAATATCTGGGTATTCCGGTAATCGTATGCGGGCCGGGCGATATCGAGCAGGCGCATAAGCCTGACGAGTTCATTGCGCTTGCGCAAATCGACTCCTGTTTGCAGTTTCTGGAGCGCTTGAGCCTAGAGCTGCTGGCGGCTTAGGCGTTGAGGATTTCGAAATGGACTTCCACGGGCTTGCCGCCATTGATCGGAAGGATGTCTTGCGGACAGGCTGACATCGCCACGACGACATCCATTTCAGCTCGCAGGATAACGTAGTCGCCTGCCTTCGAACGAGGCTCGCCCCATTCGATACTGCCATCGGCATGCACCGGAATATTCATCCAAAGGTTCAACGGGCTTGGCACTTCCGGGCAGGGTGCGTGGATCGCGCGCATCGCGGCCAACAGGTTGTCGGTGCAATTGTCGTGATAGTCCGTGCACCCTAAAAGGCCGTAGCGATAATCATCACAAGCCGCGACAATGGTGTCATGGATACCGGGCGAGGTATCCTCTACGAAATAGAGAATAGGCCGGCGGCGGTTCGAATAGAGGCTATGACCTTTGGTTGGAAATATCGTGCCGATGGTTGGGCGTGTATGTTCCATCGACATGAATTCCGTCGGATCATAGCTGCTGAACGCCCAAGTATCGCAAACCTGATGACCATGGGTATTGATGATCTTGATGGATTGTCCCTTCTGGAGACGAACTGCTTTGCCCTGCCGCGCTGGAACGGTGTGGTGGTGATGATCGTGCGACATGGCTCAATTTCCTCTTTTGTCGATTAGCCGAAACTTTCGATTTTCAACCGTTCCATTCGGCGGCGGGTGAATTCGAGGGATATAAGCAGCACAAGGGATAGCAGAATGAGGATAGTCGCAACCGCCAAAATCGTTGGGCTGATCTGCTCCCGCAAGCCCGACCACATTTGGCGTGGAATGGTCCGTTGATCTGGTTCGGCTAGAAAGAGGACGACCACGACTTCGTCGAAGCTGGTGATAAAGGCAAACAGCGCTCCCGAAATGACGCCTGGCAAGATGAGCGGCATTTGAACTTTGAAGAAGGTGGTGAGGGGATTAGCTCCCAGATTGGCAGCAGCCCGGAGCAACGACCGGTCAAAGGAGGTGAGCGTTGCCGTCACCGTAATGACGACGAAAGGGGTACCCAGCAAGGCGTGGGCGAAGACCAGCCCGAGATAGGTTTGCGCCAGCCCGACCTGACTGAAAAAGAAGAACATGCCGGTCGCCGTAATCACAATCGGCACAATCATCGGTGAAATCAGAATACCGTTGATGAGTCCGCGAAACGGCATTTCTGGCCGCGACAGGCCAACCGAGGCGAGTGTGCCGAGGATGGTCGCCACGAAGGTCGCACTTACGCCGATGACAAGGCTATTTTTGAGCGCGATCATCCATTGGCTTCGCATCCAGCTGTCCTTGAGCCAATCAAGGCTCAGCGGAGCGTTCGGATCAAGCATACCATTGGCAAAAATATCGCGGTACCATTTCAGCGAATAGGCTTCGGGCTTCAAGGCCAGCATGCCATCGGTAAAGCTAAAGAAGCTTTCCGCATTGAATGACAACGGGATGATGACGAGGATAGGCGCGATCAGGAAAATGAAGATCGCCAGACAAATCATCCGAAACGCATAATACCATGCGATTTCGAAAGCCGTGGCATAAGGGGGGAAATTGGGCGTGAAGAAATTCATTTAGGCCAACTTCATTTTATCGATCCCGACCAGCCGGTTATAGAGCCAGTAGAGAAGCAAAACGCCGATCAGAAGCAGCGTTCCAATTGCGGACGCCAGCGACCAGTTCAATGTCTTCTGCATGTGGAAGGCGATGATATTCGAGATCAGCTGACCCGACTGGCCACCGACCAGCGCAGGGGTGATGTAATAGCCAACCGCCAAGATGAAAACGAGCAGACATCCTGCGCCCAAGCCTGGAATTGTCTGCGGAAAATAGACTTTCCAGAAGGCCGTCCAAGGCGTCGCGCCAAGGGATAGAGCTGCGCGGGTCAGATTGCCCTTAATCGACTTCATCACCGAGAAGAGAGGGAGAATCATGAAGGGCAGCAAGACATGGGTCATCGCAACCAGCGTCGCGAACATATTATACATCATAACGAGGCGGTGATCGTTATCGATGAGACCGATACGGACCAATAAATCATTGATCACGCCGTTTTGCTGCAGCAACGCAATCCAAGCCGTTGTCCGCACGAGCAGGGAAGTCCAGAACGGCAGGAGAACCACAATCAACATCATGTTGGATGTTTTGGTCTCTGCATGGGCCATAATATAGGCAATTGGAAAGCCAAGTATGGCGCAGAGCAGCGTCACAATTGCGGCAACCATCAAGGTTCGGCTGAACAGCAAAATCTGGATGGCGTTATCGTCGGTTTCAGACACGATCGTGCCATCGGCCGTGATCCGGTGATCAAGGGCCTGCAAATAAAAGCGAGGGGTGAAGGAGGGAGCAACGATCTTCATCGCGTGCCAAATATCGGGCTTGGCCCATTCGTCGTTCAAAGCAATCAGGTGCTCTTTGAACGGGCTTGCCATGTCGCTCGCGGTCAGCACTTGTTTAATCTTGGAAAGACTGCCCGCTTGCTCGCGGTTGATAACGGTTGCCACACGGGTAGGAACGGCTGCATCTTTCAGTTTAGCCGCGCGAAGCTCCGTTACAAAGCTAGCGGCAAGTTCCTCGGATATCGGCGACTTCGCATCCCATTGTTGCAAGAGGCGAGTAGTTTCCGGCAGCGCTTTAGAGAAGGTGTCATTGTATCCGCCAAGCCACACAAGGGAGGCGATCGGTAAAACGAAACTTGCCAGCACGAACAGCAACAGCGGCACAACAAGGACGAAGGCCTTAATCTTGTTGCGGCGTTCGGCGACCGCCAGTTGACGGCTCAGCGATTTTTGATCGGGAATATTCGTCATCGATAGCATCAATCTGTGGCAGGGGTGGGGTGCGGTCGGTTGATCGCACCCCGAACTGGTTACTTATTTGCCGATCCAGCTGACGAAGCGCTCGTTAAGCTCGTCATAATGATCTGCCCAGAACTTCACGTCCTGAACGATCGCGTTCTTCATGTTTTCAGGATTGGTTGGCATGTGAGGTGCCATATCGGTCTTGTCATCCTTGAACTTGCCGACGAGCGGAGCCGAAGATTTGCGGGCCGGACCATAAGGAATATAGCGCGCTTGGTCGGCCAATGGCTTGGTGCCGGTCGAAAAGGCGATAAAGTCCAGAGCGAGGTCCTTGTTCTTTGAACCCTTCGGAATAGCCCACGTATCGAACACCTGCTGCTGACCATCCCAAACGATGACAAAAGGCTTGTTTTCGGTAACCGCTGGTGTGAAGAGGCGGCCGTTATACGCGGTTGTCATTGTGACCTCGCCAGAGGCAAGCAACTGCGGAGGCTGTGCGCCCGCTTCCCACCATACGATTGAGCCCTTAATGGTTTCGAGCTTCTTGAAGGCACGATCTACACCTTCCTTGGTGGCGAGAACCTTGTAGACGTCAGCAGCGGCAACACCGTCAGCCATCAAGGCCATTTCGAGGTTGACCTTGGCTTCCTTTTTCATCCCGCGCTTGCCGGGGAACTTTTTAAGGTCGAAGAAATCGGCAACCTTGGTCGGCTTGTCACCGGCAAATTTGGTTGAATCGTAACCGAAGATGTTGGCGTAGGCGATCGTGCTGATGGCGCAATCGGTGATCGCGCCCGGCACGAAATCGTCGAGCGGGGAGGCGCCATTGTCGCCCTTTGGCAGCTTCGAAGCGTCGATCTTTTCAAAGAGACCGTCGTTGCAGCCTGAAACGCCTTCGGATGTTTCGACGTCAACGACGTCCCACGTCACATTGCCGCTCTGGACTTGCGCCTTCACTTCGGCGAGGCCGCCATTGTAATCAGCCGACACAATTGTGTTGCCGGATTTTGCCATCCAAGGCTTCTGATAGGCTTCGACCTGCGACGTCGTGTAAGCACCACCCCACGAAATGACAGTCAGCTGGCCAGCTTGCGCCGTGGCAGTCGTTACAGCAAGCGTACCAAGCGCTCCAAGGAGCATCCATTTCCCGTTTAGCATCTTCATAAAAAGCACTCCCCTTTTCATGCCGGGGTATTCCGGCATGCCCTCACAAAAAACCGGTGTTGCCACCCTTAACCAAGGCGTCGATCCTTGCTGCCCTGATATTCTTTAGACATCGAGTGCGCGGCAATCCTGCAACGCCCACCCAATGCGAACCTCCTCACCAGCCGTAAATGTCCGACGCCCGCTCCGGTTGCGAACCTTGACGACAAAGTTAGAGCTGCCCAACACCGTCATCCGGATGCGGATATGGTCGCCAAGATAAATGATCTCTTCGATGCGGCCGGAAGCTGTAACTTCGCTTGCCGAAGGCTCGATTTCGACGCGCTCTGGCCGCACCGATACGATCGTCGGTTTGCCGATTTCCGCCTGAATTGGTAAAGCATCGATGATGGTGTTACCGCCGATCTCAACCCGTGCGCGGCCGTTTGAAATCTCCTTCACAACGCCGCGAAGCTTGTTGTTTTCACCAATAAACTGGGCGACGAAACTGTTTTCGGGCTTTTCGTAAAGCTCGTCGGGCGTTGCAAGCTGCTGGATGCGCCCGTCATCGAACACGGCGATCCGGTCCGACATTGTCAACGCTTCGGATTGATCATGGGTGACATAGACCACCGTAATGCCGAGCCTATCATGCAAGTGTTTGATTTCATATTGCATATGCTCGCGCAATTGCTTGTCGAGCGCGCCGAGGGGCTCATCCATGAGAAGCAATTTCGGCTCGAATACCAAGGCGCGGGCGAGCGCGATTCGTTGTTGTTGGCCGCCGGATAATTGCGCTGGTTTGCGCGATTGCAGCCCGCTCATCTGCACCATGTCGAGCGCCTTGCGCACCTTGTCTTCTGCATCGGCCTTGCTGACGCCTCTCACCTTAAGCGGAAAGGCGACATTTTCTGCAATCGTCATATGCGGAAAGAGTGCATAATTCTGGAACACCATGCCTAGCCCGCGTTTATGCGGCGGAATGTTGTTGATCTTGATGCCGTCGAGATAAATCTCGCCGCCCGTAGCACTTTCAAAGCCCGCGAGCATCATCAGCGTTGTTGTCTTGCCCGACCCAGATGGCCCGAGCATGGTCAAGAACTCGCCGCGACCGATCGACAAATTGAGAGATTTAACGACGAGGGACTTCCCGTCATATGTCTTTTGGATATTTTCGAACCTGACGAATCCGTCGCTCATCTTAACCCGCTTGCTGCATTGAAATAGGGGGGCATTGAAGGTGCTCTTTCTGTCTTCAACGTTTGGAGCGGTGCGGATGCAACCTCCAAGGGTAAAGCAAAGACTATGCCAAGGCCTTCACCTCAGGCAAAGTTTCTTCCCTCTGTTATGTTCTTGCGACGATGTTAAGCGCAGCAATGCCCTACGCGCAATCCTGAATTGCGCTTGCCTCATTTATTATCGATATCGGCACATTAAAAAGTGATATCCCGTCGATTTCGACCTTGCCGAGTTTTTCGTCTTCGAGACAATGGGCATAAATAAGTATTTAAAATCAATATGTTGGATAAATATCTACGTTCGATTGGATCGGTCTCGCCTTGACGTCATTATTCCGAAACCAGAGGTACTAACGCCACGTCCGTTTCCCATTGCAGCTTGCCATTCAGGCTAAAGAGGTCGCCTTTAAGCAGCATGGGGGCAATTGGGGCGCATAATACAACGCCAATTGCCTATGTTTGAGGCATGACTTCGGGCCAAGTGCGGGCTCTGTCGTCATCGCTAAATCGCACATATGAAGGAGAAGCCGGGATGACAGATCAGGGGGGACAGGGACGCTGACCGGCTGACCGATGTCGAGGCAAGGATCGCCCATCACGAGCGGATGATTGCGGATCTCAACGATGTGATAACGGCGCAATGGCGAAAAATCGACCAACTCGAGCGGCATTTGTCGCGAATCAGGGACGAGCTCCAAGCCATCGAACCGCAACGCTCGACGGTGGAGCCGCCGCCCCCGCACTACTAGGCGCGGTTACCCTTCGACTGGCTCGGGTGGAAGGGCAGCCAAAGCGGCTACGTTTGACTTCTTGCCCGGCGTCTTTTTTGAGCGCTTTTTCTTGATCACAATCTTGCGCTGGTTCTTGGAGCGGAGCTGAAGCAGGTTTTCCTGCATCAACTCCATTTGCATTTGCTGCATTTCAGACAGGCGCTGCCATTGTTTGGTCAGAAGATAATCGAGTTTTTCCTGAATATGGCGGATTTCGAGCTCGGCTTTCAGATTGACCTTGTAGTCGTTGAACGCCCGCAAACGATCCTTCGTTTCTTGCCGCTTCTGGCTCATCATGATGATGGGCGCCTGAATGGCTGCGATGCATGAAAGAACGAGATTTAACAAAATAAAGGGATAGGTGTCGAAGGCATTTTGCTCGCCGAGCCAGACATTGACGGCCATCCAGACAATCAGCACGAAAAAAAAGCTGATTAGAAAGGCCCAAGATCCACCAAAGGCCGCTAAACCATCGGACACGCGTTCACCGAACGTCCGTGTCTCTTCAAATTCTTCTTCGATATTTTCAACGATGGTGTCGTGATCGGCGAGGCTCTCGGCCACTTGCCGGTCGAGTTCCGTCAATTCGCCGTGTTCGAGCTTCAACATCTCTTCGACATACAGAGTACGGTAACGCTCGGCTTCATTGATTGCGATATGCGCATCGTCTTGTAAATCGGGATGGTCTTCGCGGATGCGATCAGCCAAAGAGGGACGCAACGAACCCAATTCGATCAGTTGCTTGCGCGGCAATTCTTTGTTGGTGATCGCACAAAAGAGTTTTTTGGGGCGCGGCTGATTCAGGATAGGCAGTGCGCCTACGTCGATTTCGGGTTCATTCATGGAAGATATCCTGCTTTGTTCGCCTGCCGATTGGATGATGTTCTGAAGTTAGATCATGTAAGAGTTAACGGGTTATCAGAGCAGGTGCCGTCGTCATAAAGGCAACGTCGTCTGATCTTCCATATTTCAAAGGACGAGGAAGGCAATCCGACAGATTTATGACGCGATGATGACCATCGGCTGGAAGCGGCGGCCGATCGAGCATCACGCGGTCAATGTCCGCCAAAAAAGGCAAGGACGATGTGAAATAGTCCCGGTGCAAAAGCGGCGATGGTGGTCAGGATAACGCCTAATACCCCGCCAATCATCGACAGGATGACGAAAAGCGACATGCCCGTGACAACCGAAGTTGACGCAAGAACAACGGAAATTTGCAGGACGACACCGGCCATTTCGAACACATGATAATGCTCCATCGCGGCATCGCGTTGATGCTCGAAGGATTGGGCCTTCTCCATGAGTTCCTTTTTGCCGTCGCCCTTCACAGCGTCGGAATCATAACGTTCGGCAGTGGTGCGCCAGTCGGTGATCAGCTTTTTTTGCTTGAGCGCGACGTCGGATGTCGAGGCGGGATCAAGGGCTGCCTCCATGCTGTCGGCTGCAATGCGCAGGCTGGTCTGTTTGATCGATTTGGCTTGATAGAAAGCCCACGTATCGGCGGCGTTCACATTAAAAGCGATCGCATCGGTCTGCGAACTTTTGGCACCTAATTCGGCCAAGGCGAAAAGCAGAGCCAGTGTGGTGATGAAAAGAGCGATTTTCCGGTTCGACTTTTCCGGCAATTCCGGAACTTCATCATCAGACATTGAACGCACCCTTTATGGATTGAGACGGCACAAGAACACTCATTATCCGATAACCCGATTCGGACGATGACAAAGCACCGGCAGCTTATCGGACGCGGCTTTGGCCCTGAATAGGGGTGAGTGATTTAAGATAGGTGGCAATCGCCAAGCGATCCGCATCGCTGAGTTCTGCGGTATTGCGGATCACTTCGGCCATCGCACCACCAGCCGAGTCAAAATCGGGTGTAAAGCCATCTTTCAAATAGCTGGCAATGGCAGCTTCAGACCAACCGGCCAACCCGGTTTGATCAGGAGTAATATTCGGTGCAGCTCCTTTGCCGTCGATATCTGGACCACCGGAAAAGCGCTTGTCCTGGACAATGGCGCCCGCCAGATTGCGCGGCGAATGACATTCGGCGCAATGCCCGACCGCTTCAACAAGGTAATAGCCGCGATTCCAAAGGGTCGAGCGGTTGGGATCACGGTGCAGGACGGTGCCATTCAGAAACGCGAGTTTCCATAATACGAGACCGCGGCGGACCGAATAGGGGAAGGTCAACTCATGGTCCGGTGCTTTGCCTTTAACGGGGGGCAAAGTGCGGATAAAAGCAAAAAGATCAGCCGCATCGTCGGGAGACATCCCCCGATAGGATGGATAGGGAAAGGCCGGATAATAGGGATGGCGATCCGGTGCCGTTCCTTCCCGCAGTGCGCGAATGAATTGGACACCGGTCCATCGCCCGATTCCGTCATCGGGATCAGGCGAAATATTAGGCGGATAAAAGATGCCAAATGGCGTTACCAATGGCTTGCCGCCGCCAAGATGCAGACGATCGGTGCTATCGGGCGAGGCATGGCATGACACACATCCGCCTGCCGCAAAAAGTGTTTTACCTTTGGCTCCGTCGGGCGCACGCGAAGGGAGAAGCCGGTCATCGCCGCGAAAGACCGAATAGGCGTCGAAGCTTGTTAGCCAATAGGCAGCAAAGCAACCAAAAACTACGGAAGCTAACAGCGTTCGACCCACTCTACCCATCGATTTAGCCCGTTATGGCTGGCGAACTTATTGAGCGTCTTTGACGCGCCAAGTTTCGTGACAACTGCCGCAATTTTTGAGGACCGTCGGCATCGCAGCCTTAAAGCTGGCTTCGTCGGTGATGGCCGAGGCTGCTGTTTTGGCATCGGAAGCGAATTTATCAGCCGCCGCTTTAAATCCGGCCGTATCGTCCCAGATTTTCGGCGACGCGGCTGTTTTGGCTCCCGATTTTGAATCATCGGGAAAGAGCGTCACAAACGTTGCAATGCCTGTCTGATAATCGGCCAAGCTTTTTTGCACGGTTGCCAAATCGAAGGGAGCCTCGCCCTTGAGCATGGCGACGACGGGCTTGGTGGCTGCGCCATTCGCTTTCATGATGCGCTGCCGATCGCCGATGGATTCGGTGGAAGCAAAGGCCACGGTGACGACGGCGGTAAGTGACAAAGCAAGCAAGAGGCGGTTTGCGTTCATGGACGTTCACTCCAAATCGACAAGGGTAACCCGATTAATACGCCTTATCATGGCAGCAAGATCACGAGCTTCATAGGATAAAAAAGCCCCCCGTCGTTACAACGGGAGGCTAGAAGCGCTTAGCTTGTGGTTGGGTTAAGCCTTAGCCGACGACTTGTGGACGGAAATCGGCGCGGTTGATGCCGGCCACTTCGACAGGCTTTTTCATCGCATCGCGCCGGAACGGCTCGCCAAGTTCCTGATTGAGGACGATTTCGATAAAGGTTGTGATGCCTTTTTTCTGCGCATCGCACGCTTCTTTAAGGGCGGTGGTGATTTCAGCCTGCGTCCGGACCGTGACACCTTTCAAACCGCAGCCTTCTGCCACGCGGGCATAGCTGAGATGCGGGTCAAGTTCCGTGCCGACGAAATTATCATCGTACCAAAGGGTCGAGTTGCGCTTTTCGGCTCCCCATTGGTAATTGCGGAAGATGACCATGGTAATCGCCGGCCATTCTTCGCGGCCGATCGAGCTCATTTCGGACATGGAAATGCCGAAAGCGCCATCACCGGCAAAGCCGACAACCGGAATATCGGGATTGCCGATTTTAGCCCCGATGATCGACGGGAAGCCGTAACCGCATGGCCCGAATAGACCCGGTGCGAGGTATTTTCGACCTTGTTCGAAGGTTGGATAGGCATTGCCAATGGCGCAATTATTGCCAATGTCCGACGAGATGATCGCCTCTTTCGGCAAAGCGGCTTGAATGGCGCGCCAGGCCTGACGAGGGGAAAGGCGGTCCGGATTGGCTTTGCGGGCACGCTCGTTCCAGGTGGTGCCCGGATCATCGTCTTCATGGTCCATGGAGGACAGCTGCTGCAACCAGGCCGATTTCGTCTGATGGACGAGGGCCTTGCGGGCGTCGCGACCGTCATTCCCGGCCGTCGGGGTCAGCTGGGCGAGAATCGATTGCGCAACTTGCTTGGCGTCGCCACAAATGCCGACGGTAACAGGTTTGGTTAGGCCGATCCGATCCGGATTGATATCGACTTGAATGATTTTGGCGGTCTTGGGCCAATAATCGATCCCGTAGCCCGGAAGCGTCGAAAACGGATTGAGGCGAGTACCCAAAGCCAAAACGACATCCGCTTTGGCGATCAATTCCATCGCAGCCTTGGAGCCATTATAGCCAAGGGGCCCCGCGGCCAAGCGGTGGCTGCCAGGGAAGCTGTCATTGTGCTGATAGTTGCTGCAGACGGGGGCATCCAGCTTTTCAGCGAGCGCCACACATTCGGGAATGGCATGGCCGAGTACGACGCCTGCGCCGGACAGAATGACTGGAAATTTAGCTTCCGACAGGAGCTTTGCTGCTTCAGCAATGGCCTGCGCGCCGCCGGCCGGGCGTTCGAATTCGAGGATCGCAGGCAGGGTGATGTCGATCACTTGGGTCCAGTAATCGCGCGGAATGTTGATTTGAGCCGGTGCCGAGAGGCGCTTGGCTTTCAAAATCACGCGGTTGAGCACCTCCGCGACACGGGATGGATCCCGCACTTCTTCCTGATAACAGACCATATCACGGAACATCGCCATTTGCTCGACTTCCTGAAAGCCGCCCATGCCAATGGTTTTGTTTGCGGCTTGCGGGGTGACCAGCAGCATCGGCGTATGGTTCCAATAAGCGGTCTTCATCGCGGTCACAAAGCCCGTCACACCTGGTCCGTTTTGGGCAATGGCCATGGCCATTTTGCCGGTGGTGCGGGTGTAACCGTCACAAATCAGACCGCCATTGGTTTCTTGAGCCACATCCCAAAAAGTGATGCCGGCCTTTGGAAACAGATCTGAAATCGGCATGAAGGCCGAACCGATAATGCCAAACGCGTGCTCGATGCCATGCATTTGCAGAACTTTGACGAAGGCTTCTTCGGTGGTCATTTTCATTGCGTTCATCTCCCAAGCGAAATTGTCCGTGTCACGCCGAGCACGAGTCGAGTCTCTCTTTAGCCCTATTTCCGGAGTAACCAGTAGGGCCAGTGGATTTGACGCCGATATGCCAATGCCGACCCGATAGGGGTGCTTTTCACCTTAGGGTAACGATTTCAGCAAAAACACTGTGTGTTTCTTTATAAAATATAGAATATAT
>CAIUPE010000119.1 GCA_903900975.1 uncultured Hyphomicrobiales bacterium
GGCGATACGAGCCAGCCCTCAAAGCCTTCTTCGAAAAACTCGTCGCAACCGGAAAGCCAAAAATGGTCGCACTAACCGCTCTCATGCGAAAAATTATCGTCATCGCAAATGCACGATTGAAAGAATTGAATCTTCAATCAACATGGTAGATGACGAATGCAATAACTCAGAACAGCCCCTCAACCTCACCGGCCTCATTCAAGCGGATCACTTCGGCAGAAGGTACACGCGGCAGGCCAGGCATAGTCATGATCTCGCCGCAGATCGCGACGATGAAGCCCGCACCGGCTGAGAGGCGGACTTCGCGTACCGGTACCGAGTGGCCCGTGGGCGCGCCGCGTACATTCGGGTCGGTGGTGAAGGAATATTGCGTCTTCGCCATGCAGACAGGAAGATGGCCATAACCCGCCGCTTCCCAAACTTTCAGCTGATCGCGGATCGATTTATCCGCCAGCACTTCGTCAGCGTGATAGATGCGCTTGGCAATGGTTTCGATCTTCTGGAACAGCGGCATCTCGTCTGGATAGAGCGGGGCGAAATTGGCGGCGCCTGATTCAGCAAGTGACACAACCTTGTGCGCCAGCTCCTCGATACCCGCCGAGCCATGCGCCCAATGCTTGCAGAGAATCGCTTCCGAGCCCTGGCTCGCTACATAATCCTTCACCGCCTGGATTTCCGCATCCGTGTCGGAGAAGAAGTGGTTAATCGCCACCACAACCGGCACGCCGAAGCCCTTGGTGTTGGCAATGTGGCGGCCCAAATTGGCGCAGCCCTTCTTGACCGCGTCGACATTCTCCGCGCCGAGATCAGCCTTCGCCACCCCGCCATTCATCTTCATGGCGCGAACGGTAGCGACAATAACCGCAGCCGATGGCTTTAGCCCTGCTTTGCGGCACTTGATGTCGAAGAACTTTTCTGCGCCCAGATCCGCACCAAAGCCTGCTTCCGTCACCACATATTCGCCGAGCTTTAACGCGGCGGTGGTTGCAATCACCGAGTTGCAGCCATGCGCAATGTTGGCGAACGGGCCGCCATGCACGAAGGCCGGGTTGTTTTCGAGCGTCTGCACCAGGTTTGGCTGCATAGCGTCCTTCAAAAGAACGGCCATGGCGGTGTCTGCTTTGATATCGCGGCAATAGACGGGCGTCTTGTCGCGGCGATAGGCCACCACAATATCGCCAAGGCGCTTCTCGAGATCGCGCAAATCTTTTGACAAGCACAAAATCGCCATCACTTCGGAGGCGACCGTAATGTCAAAGCCCGTCTGGCGCGGGAAGCCGTTTGACACGCCACCGAGCGACACGACGATATCGCGCAGTGCGCGGTCGTTCATGTCCATCACGCGACGCCAAACGACGCGGCGCTCGTCAATGCCGAGCTCATTGCCCCAGTAAATATGGTTGTCGATCATTGCCGACAAAAGATTATGCGCCGAGGTGATGGCGTGGAAATCGCCGGTGAAATGAAGGTTCATCTCCTCCATCGGCACGACCTGCGCGTAACCGCCGCCTGCAGCTCCCCCCTTCATGCCGAAATTCGGACCGAGCGAGGCTTCGCGAATGCAGACGATCGCCTTTTTGCCGATGCGGTTCAGGCCATCACCCAAGCCGACCGTGGTGGTGGTCTTGCCTTCGCCCGCAGGCGTCGGGTTGATCGCGGTCACGAGGATCAGCTTACCGTCTTTGCGACTCTCCAATGACTTCAGGAAGCTCTGGCTAACTTTTGCTTTGTCGTGGCCGTAGGGCAGCAAATCTGCTTCCGGAATACCAAGCTTGGCGCCAATCGCCATGATCGGCTGCTTTTGCGCAGCGCGCGCAATTTCAATGTCGGTCTTGACTGCCATTGTACCGCTCCCGTTTTTACGTCAATAATAGACTGTGTTGTTGGCTCATTCTTGCCGTGCCAATAGTTCAGCTTCTATCGAATATCCGTCACTAACCTGTCTATTAGAGGCGTTAGCTTGAATTTATAGAAAACGCCATAGTCAAATAACGCCATGTAATGACGTAAATAGAATATAAGGACCAAGCGAGATGGCCATTCCGATGTCGTTACAAGGCAGATTGCGGCTACCTGCCATTGCGGCACCGTTGTTTTTGGCATCTGGCCCTGATCTTGTGGTGGAAGTATGCCGCTCTGGTCTTGTGGGCACTTTTCCCGCTCTCAACCAGCGTAGCACCGAGGGCTTTGCAGCTTGGCTGGATGAGATTGGCGAACGGTTGGCAGCCTTTCCCCAAGCCGCGCCCTATGGCGTCAATCTCATCGTACATAAATCAAATACGCGGTTGGCGGCGGACCTTGAAACGGTCGTGAAATACCGCGTGCCAGTCGTCATTACCTCGCTCGGCGCAGTACGCGATGTGGTGGATTCGGTGCATTCCTATGGCGGCCTTGTCTTTCACGATATTATCAGCCGCCGCCACGCTGAAAAAGCAGGCGAGGCGGGCGTTGATGGCCTGATCGGCGTCTCGGCGGGGGCGGGCGGTCATGCGGGCAATCTCAACCCGTTTGCGCTTCTCCATGAAATCAAATCGGTATTTTCTGGCACGATCATCCTGTCCGGCTCGCTCAGCACGGGGCGGGATATTGCGGCAGCGCGGATGATGGGGGCGGATCTTGCCTATCTCGGCACCCGGTTTTTGGCGACACGCGAAGCGATGATTGATCCCGGCTACCGCCAGATGCTGCTCGATTCGCAGGCCGCCGATATCGTCTACACCTCAAAAATTTCCGGCGTGAACGCCAATTTTATGCGCCAAAGCATCATCGCCGCGGGCCTTGATCCCGACCATTTGCCCGACCACGCCAAGCTTGATCTCTCGTCGGAAGCCAAGGTCTGGAAAACCATTTGGTCAGCGGGCCAAGGGGTTACTGCGATATCCGATGTCATGGGCGCTAACGAATTATGCGAGCGATTGATTGCCGAATATCGCGAGGCCATCAAAAGTCTCGCCAAGGATCCGTTTGCAGCCTAACGGCATCCCACGCATTTGAGCCAGATCAAGGAAGCGCCTCGCTATCCTTGGTTTCACTCAGCGCATGAAAACATCATGGCTGACCCATCTCGATGCGCGGGTTCCGCGTTACACGAGTTACCCCACCGCTCCGCATTTTCACACAGGCATTGATGGCCCAACGGTGGACACGTGGCTGGGCGAGGCTGATCTTGCCAAGCCGGTTTCGCTCTATGTCCATGTGCCGTTTTGCGCCAAGCTCTGCTGGTATTGCGGCTGCAATACCGAGATCATCAAGACCGATGCCCCTGTTGCAAATTATCTCGAACTTTTGCTGCGTGAGATCAACCGCACGGCGGACTTTCTGCCCGGGCGCGCCAAGGTCTCGCATTTGCATTTCGGCGGTGGCTCGCCGAATACCCTGCCGGTCGAGGCGTTCCACCGATTGATGGATGCCATCGAAGCCCGCTTTGATTTTCTTCCCCATGCCGAACGCGCCATCGAGCTTGACCCGCGTGGCCTCGATCTCGACAGGGTGAAGGCCTACGCAACGCGCGGCATTGATCGCGCCAGCATTGGCGTTCAGGACCTTGATCCTGACGTACAAAAAGCCATTCACCGCATCCAGCCATTGGCCACAGTGACGCGTGCCGTTGAACGGCTTCGCGCCAATGGCATTGAGGCGATCAATTTTGATCTGCTCTATGGCCTACCGCTGCAAAGCGTGGCGACGATTGAGAAAACCATTGCCGAGGTGCTGGCGCTCGACCCTGCCCGTATCGCTCTGTTCGGCTATGCGCATGTGCCGTGGATGAAGAAATACCAAAAGGCTTTGGAGCGTTACACGCTGCCCGGCCAATCCGAGCGCGCGGTGTTGGCGTCTGCTGCCCGTCAAGCCTTAGAAGCGGTGTACGACCCGATCGGTATTGATCATTTCGCCCGCCCCGACGATGCCCTGACATTGGCCGCCAAAAGTGGAGCATTGCGGCGCAATTTTCAGGGTTATACGACCGATCTGGCTGAAACGCTGATCTCCTTTGGCCCAAGCGCGATTTCCGAAACCGCGCAAGGCTATGCCCAGAACGAGCCGGATCTCCGGCGCTGGTCAGCGCTTGTGGAAGGCGGCCAATCCAACGTCTATCGTGGTATTGCGCTTTCACACGATGACCGTCTTCGCCGCGCCGTGATTGAGCGGTTGATGTGCGACCTTAATGTGGATTTGGAAGCCATGGCCGCCCGCTATCAGGCCGACCCGGCGGTCTTCTTGCCAGCCCTTGATCGGTTAGAGGCTTATGCCGCTGACGGCATGGTTGAGATCGATGGCTGGCGGGTGAGTGTTCCGGATGAGGCCCGCATTGCTGTGCGCTCGGTAGCCTCGGTCTTTGATCGCTGGCTCACCTCAGACGGCGCGCGACACGCCGCCGCCGTCTGAGGATAAAACGCTTTAAAAGGCCGTCCAAGCGTAGAGCATGACCGTGTTGTTATCCCCGACATTGGCTGTCACACCGTCAAGCTTGGTATAGGTGGTATACGAGATGCCGATCCGCGTATTGAACCAAGGCCATGCGCTAGGTCCGCCTTTGCTAAAAGGCAGATAAGCAAGATCAGCAACGAAGCCAGCCGAATCGGGATTGTCGGTGCCAATCGAACTATAGAGAGTCGTGTCTCGGCTGCCAGTCAGCGAGAAATAGCCGCCCGTTACACTGATCGTGTGATCATAAATATAGGACAACGAGGTCCTAAAACTTTGAAGATTGTCCTTGAGATTATCGGAGCCGCCGAGTTGGTTTGTGGCATCCAAGGTCTGGCTTTCATAAATATAAGAGGTCCGGAACGTGATCGCATGGACATCGCCGATCCATTGATATTGGGCGTCGACACCGACATCGACATATTTATCGGTTACCGACCGGTCCGCGGCGGTGAGGTCGGGTATGATATTGGCCATCATGCCAAAGGTACCCAGCATGAGTGAATGGTCGCCCCATTTTGGCTCGACGGCTAAGCGCCAATAGGGAGCGAGACCACTGATCGCAGAGGAAGACGGCGAGAGGCCTAGAGCGTTTTGAGCCGTCGAGGAGGTGGAGCCATAAGCGCTGACTTCTGCGTAAACCAGATCGCGCGCATAGAGGTACGCACCGGCGCCCAGTTGCGCGCTCGGACCGAAGCTTTCCAACATCGTGCCAAAGCTCGGGCCAGCTAGGCCTTGTGACGAAATGAAGGGATAGCGCCAAACCGGCGTTGTATTCCAAACATCCTGCACCGACGGGACATTGTTGATCGTAATGCCATAAACGACATCGGAATCACCGATCTTTGAAGAATTGCTATATCTCAGATCGGTGTTGTCGAGCGAGATCGAACTGCCGTCAAACGAATTGGCATAGGTTGCCTGTACGAAGGCGCCGAGATTATCGTTGATCCGCCCAGCATAAAACAGGCTCGCTTGTTGGGCAGGGTCAAAATTATTGTTGGTGCCAAAGCCATTGCCCGGCGATGCGTCGAGGCTTTTGGCGTAATGGGTGAAGGCCGTTTGAACCATCGCCGATACCGCAGGTAATTTGGAATCGCCACCTTCAAGTGTGTAGCCGTTCAGTTTGAAACTCCGTCCAAAAGGCGTGAGTTCAGGAAACGCGGTATGGCATGAGGCGCAAGGTTGCCCGGTCTGCCGGGCAAAACTTGGCACGGCTTTCGCAACCCCTGTTCCCAGCCACAACAAGCCACCCGTAAGCGCTACGGCGTTAAGCAGGGCAATCAGGTTGCGTCGAAAGAAAAACTTGGCCATTGGCATACCTCACGATGACCACCCCTAATATTTTGGCCGCACGGCGCGGCACCTGGCGATCTCGCGGCAAAGCTAGCTCATCCGTTGCTGGCAAACTTTGATCTAAAACAAGGAAATATTTTGATAGGCCTTGAGCGGATAAATACTTGTTCAGGAATAATATATTTTCAAAATTTAAGTTGATGCATATCAAAGCAGCATGTTCTTATTGGCGCGAAAGCTGGCGTGTTGATGAACAACACCCATAAAGGCTTGAACAATGACCAAATTCCTTGCTTCCCACAGCCCTTCGCGCCGTACCGTCCTGCAGTGTGCTATGTTTGCCGGAGCTGTTCCGCTGATGGCTCTTGCTGCCGGTCCTGCCGCAGCGAAGGTCTCGCAATCCTCGGTCGGCTATCAGCCGACACCGAAGGACGACCATAAATGCGCCAATTGCAGCCTGTTCGTCGAACCGGCATCGTGCAAGTCCGTCGACGGTGTTGTTGCGCCCGATGGATGGTGCAAAATATGGGTCAAAAAATCGGCATGACCGCCATTGCCGCGCGGGTGTTGGCGGCAGACCGCATGCTAATCTGCGGCGGCGATGTTGCCATTATCCATCTTGGACGGGCATGATCCGGTATTGTCACTGGAACCTGCCCGCCAATGTCCTATCTTCTTGCGATTGATCAAGGCACAACCTCCTCGCGCGCGCTGCTTTTCGCTGCCGACTTATCAGTCAAAAGCGTCGCGCAGCAGGAATTTAGCCAGCATTTCCCCGCTTCCGGTTGGGTAGAGCACGATCCGGACGAACTTTGGAACAGTGTTGTCGCCGTATGCCGCAAGGCGATGGCTCAGCTTGGTGCAACGGCCGGCGACATTGCCGCCATCGGCATTACCAATCAGCGCGAGACGACTCTGATATGGGATCGTGTGACGGGTAAAGCCATTCACCGTGCCATTGTTTGGCAGGACCGCCGAACGGCCGAGCGGTGCGAGCGGTTAAAAGCTGCGGGACATGAACCAACGGTCGGGGCGAAAACTGGCCTTGTTCTAGATCCCTATTTTTCTGGCACAAAAATCGGTGCGATCTTGGATGCTGTGCCCGGCGCGAGAGGGCGGGCCGAGCGGGGTGAGTTGGCGTTTGGCACAGTGGATACTTTTCTGCTCTGGCGACTGACGGGTGGAAAAGTCCACGCCACCGACGCCACCAACGCCTCGCGTACCTTACTCTACAACATCCATTCGGGCACATGGGATGACGAGCTTCTTGCATTGCTCGACGTACCGCGTGCTTTGCTGCCTGAAATATGCGATTGCGCGACCCATTTTGGCGACACCGTACCGGAACTGTTCGGTGGCCCGATTGCAATTCGCGGTATGGCAGGGGACCAGCACGCGGCCATGATCGGGCAAGCCTGTTTCGAGCCCGGCATGATGAAGGCCACCTTTGGCACAGGATGTTTTGCGTTGCTCAATACGGGTGACATCCCGGTACGGTCAAACCATCGCTTGCTCACAACATTGGCCTATCAACTCAAGGGCAAACGTACTTATGCGCTCGAAGGGTCTATCTTTGTGGCCGGTGCGGCAGTGCAATGGTTGCGCGATGGCCTTCACCTCATCGAGAATGCGGCGGAGGCTGGACCGCTCGCCGCCTTGGCCGATTCGGAGCAAAGTGTCTATCTGGTCCCTGCCTTTGTCGGCCTCGGCGCACCCTATTGGGATGATCATGCGCGCGGGGCGATGTTTGGATTGACCCGCGACACGGGCTCTCGCGAATTTGCCCGCGCGGCCCTCGAGGCGGTATGCTACCAGACGATGGACTTAATGACCGCCATGCGCGCGGATTGGCCGGGATCAGTCGGTACACCTAGCATCCTTCGGGTGGATGGCGGCATGGCTGTGTCGGATTGGACCATGCAACGCTTAGCCGACATTCTTGACGCGCCGGTTGATCGCCCTGTTGTCACTGAGACCACCGCGTTGGGGGCCGCTTATCTCGCGGGACTCTCGGCCGATCTATGCCCGGAACCTGCGGAAGCTATGACGCGATGGAAGCTCGCACAGCGCTTTGTGCCCGGCCTTGAAGGGTCAACCCGACAGCGTCTGATTGCCGGGTGGCACGATGCCGTTCATCGAACCCTTTCTACGTCGGTTTCAGCGGAATTACCTCGTGTTTAACTTTACCCTCCGCCAATTAGAATATCTGATCGCGGTGGCTGAGGCGAGATCCATAACGTTAGCTGCCGAGCAAAAAGGGGTGTCGGCCCCCTCGATATCGGTGGCTATCTTGCAACTCGAAGCCAAACTTGGTGTCCCCCTCTTCATCCGGCGACACGCGCAGGGCATGAATGTGACGCCGCACGGGCAAGAAATCGTTCGCCACGCCAAACAGGTACTCGAAGAATCGCGCCTGCTGGTGGAGGCGGCCAACCGTCTGTCCGGCATGGTCATGGGTCAGTTAACGGTGGGATGCTTGTCGACCTTTGCGCAACTTCTTTTGCCGAGGCTGCGTCGCCTGTTTACCGGGCGTTATCCGGATGTGGAATTTCACCAAAACGTGAGCCACCAAATGGACATCGTTGAAGCCTTGCGTGATGCGCGGATGGATGTGGCATTGACCTATGATCTGGCGATTCCAGCCGATCTGACCTTTATGCCGCTGGCCGAATTGCCGCCTTTTGTTCTTTTAGCCGCAAGCCATCCTCTAAGCACGCGCGCGACCCTCGCTGTGACCGATCTCGCCGATGAACCAATGATCTTGCTCGATTTGCCGCACAGTTCCGATTATTTTTTATCGATGTTCGACCCTGCCGGTTTCAAGCCTACGATTGCCGAGCGGACGAAAGATATGGCGCTTGTTCAGTCCATGGTCGCCAACGGATTTGGCTATTCCCTCGCCAATGTTCGGCCACGGGCGCAGGAAGCACCCGATGGTTTGCCGTTGGCCTTCATTCCGCTGACGGGCGATGTCAAGCCGATGCGGATGGGGTTGCTGTTTCCCTCTGGCGCTTATGACCTGCCGACCAATCAGGCCTTTTTCAGCCTTTGTCAGGAACTTTTACCCGACTTGGTCGTGCAGGACTTAACCGTCAGGGCCAATATCCCTCGTCTTGTGCCGCAAGAATCTATTGATTAGGTATTGCCTAATCAATGCTGAGTAAAATCGTTGTTTTAACAAAGCAGAGGCCTTGTTAGAGATTTCTTGCAACGTGCTCACCAAAGTGAAGTCCAACTTAAGGAACCCCTTATGTCCAAGGAAACCATCAACACGCTGATCATCGGCGGCGGTCAGGCAGGATTGGCGATGAGCGAGCATTTGAGCAAACAGGGGGTGCCTCATCTGATTGTCGAGCGAAGCCGGATTGCCGAGCGTTGGCGCTCCGAGCGATGGGATACGCTGGTCGCCAATGGTCCGGCTTGGCATGACCGTTTTCCCGGCATGACATTCCCCAACCTTGATCCGGATTCATTTGCGCCCCGCGATCAGGTGGTTGCCTATTTTGAAGCCTATGCCGAACAAATTGCAGCGCCCATTCGGTGCGGCGTTGAGGTCAAAAGCCTTCGGCAATCGTCCGATGGAACCCGCTTTGTGGCTGAAACATCCGATGGGGACATCGAGGCCATGAATGTAGTGGCTGCGACCGGCCCATTTCAACGCCCCATTCTTCCAACCGTCGTGCCGGAAAAGGCTGGACTAATGCAGATCCATTCCAGCGCCTATCGCAATCCGGCCCAGATGCCCGATGGGGCTGTTTTGGTGATTGGCGCAGGCTCGTCCGGTGCCCAAATTGCCGATGAGCTGTTGCGTTCGGGCCGAAAGGTTTATCTCTCCATCGGCCCGCATGATCGGCCGCCCCGGCGCTATCGTGGGCGGGATTTTGTCTGGTGGTTGGGCGTGTTGGGGAAATGGAATGCCACCACGCGCGATCCGGCAATGGAACATGTCACAATTGCCGTTAGCGGCGCGAATGGTGGCCATACTGTCGATTTTCGCGAGTTTGCCTCGCGTGGCATGACCTTACTCGGTCGGGCAGGGGAGTATGCCGACGGCGTTCTCCATTGTGCGCCGGACCTTGCGGATAATCTGGCCCGTGGTGACGCGAATTATCTATCGGTTTTGGATGAGGCCGATGCCTATGCCGCTAAGAACGGACTTGAACTGCCCGACGATCCGGACGCCCGTAAAGTGATGCCGCTTCCCTCGTCGGTCAGCGACCCAATCCTACAGCTCGATCTGGCAAAGGAGGGGATCACGTCGATCATTTGGGCGATTGGCTATACGCTTGATTTCGGTTGGCTCAAGCTCGACGCGTTCGATGAGAAAGGCCGTCCCGCGCATGAGCGAGGAGTAGCCTGCATCCCGGGCCTCTATTTTTTGGGACTGGCTTGGCTGGCGCGTCGGGCGTCGCCCTTTATCTGGGGCGTCTGGCATGATGCGGAATATTTGGCGGGCCATATTGCCGGGCGACGATAGCCATCGGTTCATTTATCCAGTATCAGCACACCGAATAGGTTTCGGCGCTGGTCAAGTGAGGCTCGATTGAATTCTCGGCTTAAGGGATACGGCTTCACCATCGGTGCGGTAACGATATTTTCAATTCAGGATGCAATCGGCAAACATCTGGCGCTCAGCTATTCGCCGGTCCTGATTACGATGATCCGATATTGGGGATATGGGCTGTTTGTGGTACTTATGGCGCTGCGTTCCCGACGCGGATTTTCGGCCAATTTCCAATCCAATCGCCCTTTGTTGCAAATTACGCGCAGTGCCATCCTTGCCTTTCAGGTCGTGATGGCGATCACCTGTTTTAGCGTCATCGGACTGGCTCGCTCGCAAGCTATTTTTGCCGCAACGCCAATTCTCGTTGCCTTGCTCTCGATCCTCTTTTTGAAGGAACAGGTTGATTGGCGGCGATGGACGGCGATTGGCGCGGGCCTGACGGGCGTGCTTTTGATTTTAAAGCCCGAAGGTGGATTTTTCGACCTTAAACTTTCGCTAGCCGTTTTCGCCTCGGCCACATTCGCAGTTTATATCATTCTAACGCGCCTCGTGAGCCGACACGATTCCCCACAAACCAGTTTTTTCTATACCGGTTTTGTCGGTGCCATCGCGATCAGCCTGATTGGCCCGTTTTTCTGGATGCCGGTTCAAGGTTGGGATTGGGTCTGGATTGCAGTGATTTCGTGCACCAGCATCACCAGCCATTATTTCTTGATCCGCGCCTATGATCTGCTGGACGCCTCTTCCGTGCAACCGCTGACCTATCTCGGGATCGTTTACGCGTCGTTGATCGGTACCACCATGTTTGGCGAGCAGATCCGCTGGAACATGGTGGTGGGCGCCGCCATTGTGATCGTCGCCGGGTTGGCCTTTATCGTCCAAGACCATCACCGACATCATGCCGCCGTTGCAAGCGCTCCCGACAGGTCAAGCTGAGCGAGCAATTCGTAAGACCGCAAACGGGCCGCGTGATCATAGAGGGCGGATGCCACCATCACCTCGTCAACACCGTTCGCATGAACGAAGCGGGTGAGCTCGCGCTGCACGGTCTCGGGTGAACCGACAAAGGAACAAGCGAGCATGCGCGAGGCGTGCACCTTCTCCATCGGTGTCCAATAGGATTCAATCGAATCGATCGGCGGCTTGAGATAGCCCCGCGCGCCACGCACCATATCGGTAAATCGCTGCTGGATCGATGTGAACAGGCGTTGTGCCTCGGAGTCGGTATCCGCAATGACGACATTAATTCCCGCCATAGCATGCGATTTCTCGGCCTGTTGCGAGGGTCTGAAGCGCGCGCGATAGAGGGCTAGGGCGCTTTCCAGCGCATCGGGGGCAAAATGCGAGGCAAAAGCGTAAGGTAGGCCCAGCGCTGCGGCCAATTGCGCGCCATAGAGACTGGAGCCCAAAATCCACAACGGAACATCCAACCCCGTCCCCGGCACCGCCTGAACGGTCTGTTGGTCCTGCAGGGGGCCGAAATAGGCTTGCAACTCCATCACATCGTCGGGAAACTGCTCCGCCGCCATAGCGTCGCGTCGCATCGCCTGGGCTGTCGCGCGATCGGTACCGGGTGCGCGTCCGAGTCCCAAATCGATCCGTCCGGGATAGAGCGATTCGAGCGTTCCGAAATGTTCGGCAATCACAAGCGGCGAATGGTTTGGCAGCATAATGCCACCGGCACCCACCCGAATGCGGCTCGTATTTGCGGCTAAATATCCAACAACGACCGAGGTGGCGGCACCTGCAATACCAACCATGTTATGGTGCTCGGCAACCCAGTAGCGCTGATATCCCCACGCCTCGGCATGTTGGGCAAGATTCTTTGCCTGGGCAAAGGCATCGGCAGGCGTCTTGCCTTCGGGAACCGGAACGAGATCAAGAACAGAGAGCGCTACCATAATCGTGTACTCGGATGCAGAGCCAAAAGGTCGAGCCTGATTATGCCGCTTTTTCGCGCGGCCTGCATCCTCAAAATCGAGCAAGCAATGGGTCATCGTGTCCCGTCGGCCAAAAAACCAATCGCCCTCGGCTTAAAATGGCATGCATACGCGGTCATCGATGACGCTCTGGGTCATGCCGCTACACGCGTTGATCATAGATATTCTATCAACAGGTCCGGAGACTCTTGAAGCGGGAGGTCTTAGAGAGGCTCGGTCGGCGTTTTGTTCAGTACCGTAGCGGGGCCAAAAAATTCATAGGCGATGCGTTCATCCGGAATGCCTAATCCGCGCAACGTGTCATAGACCGCCTGCATAAAAGCGGGCGGGCCGCACAGATAACACTCGTAGTCATCCGGCGGTAACAAGGCTTGCAAACATTCGCGGTCGATAAACCCTTCGGAGTTAAAGCGTCCGGCGATGCGGTCGGTAGCAGTCGGTGACTGATAAACCGTATGACTCACGATCGTCGGATGCTGCGTCGCAACGGCCTTGACCTCATCGGCGAGCGCTTGATGCTCACCGTTGCGACAGGCATGGATGAACCAAATCTTTCGGCCGGTCTGGCGAGCAGCGACGTGCAGCATCGCGACCATCGGGGTGAGGCCAACGCCGCCCGAGAGCAACACCAAAGGCCGTGTGCTCGTTTCGTCGAGATAAAAATGCCCCCTTGGTCCAGCCATATCGAGCGTGCTTCCCACCTCGATCTGGTCATGCAGATAGCTCGATCCTATTCCGTCGGGCAGATCGGCCTGCGGCGCGGCTTCCCGCTTCACCGTAATGCGATAGCTTCCTCGAATTGCAGGGTCGGACGAAACGCTATAATTGCGCAAGACAGGCCTGCCTTCGGTGCGCGGAATTTTGATACTCAAAAACTGTCCCGGATGAAAGGTACACCAATCAGCCGGGTCCTCTGGGGCGAGCACAAACGAAGAGATCAAGTCATTATCACGGTGTTTTTCGACGACCCTGAAGCGACGAAACCGAGCCGCTGGTGTGGCGGCCTGGTCGATGGGTTCACTTCCGGCCATTGCGTATAGGGTCCTTCGCGAGTTACTTTTACTCAATCTGCTCGAACGGATACTTGCAGATTTTTGATATCATGCAACCCCCGTTTGGCCGGACGAAGGGTGTTTCGCTCGGTGTCGAAGGAGAGAACACGTAAGACCGAGGTCGACCGTGTCGCCTATTCCTGCCCCTTCCACGGAACTAAAAAAACTTCGAGTTTTTGCCAGGAATAGGAGAAAGCAAAAACCAATAGCGCGATAATACCGATGCCGACAAAAACAACGTCGGTTGCCAGAAAATGCGAGGCTGACATGATCATGAAACCAATACCGCGTGTCGCGGCGATCAGTTCGGCGGCAACCAGCGTTCCCCAGCCAACCCCGATGGCGATCCGGGTGCCGGTCAAAATCTCCGGCAACGCACTTGACAAGATGACATGCCAAAACAATTGCCAGCCATTAGCGCCGAGCGATCGGGCGGCATGAAGGCGTTCCTCGGATACGCCCCGGACGCCTGCTTGCGCAGCCAGGCAGATTGGCGCGAACATCGCGAGCGTCAGAAGCGTTATTTTCGAGGCCTCACCAATCCCAAGCCAAATGATCATCAAAGGCAGATAGGCGAGCGGTGGCAGTGGCCAATAAAATTCAATAGGAGGATCAAACAGCCCTTTAACCCAGGGGCTAAGGCCCATCGACAAGCCAATCGGGATCGCTAGCGAGAACGCGATGGCAGCCGCAGATAAAATCCGGACTAGGCTGGCGCCGACATGGTCCCAAAGCGTTGCATTGGCATAGCCGTCAGTGACGATGGCAAGCAATTGTTCCCAAACATCCGATGGTGACGGCAGAAAGAGCGTGGCGACCCAGTGATAAGTCGACAGCGCCCACCAAGCCAATCCGAACAGCATAATGGTTGCCGCACTGATCAGGCGCGTTTTTTGCCCATCGGATAAGCCGAAAGCAGAGGCTGAGGATACCGTTTGGGAGGTGTTGAGATAGGGGTCGATTTTGATTCCGATCACATCATAGAGCGGCATAATGGACCTCGTGTTGGCTGGGTTCTTGTTTGAACGATTGGTGAATGAGATCGCGGATTTCTTCCTTGCGCTACAAGAAAGCCTGATCGGTTCTAATGGATGCCCAGCTTTCGCCAGCGCTGAACCGTTTCACGAAATCAAGCGGGTAGCGCCGGACAATTCGTCCGGGTCGCGGGGACATGACAATCACCCGGGTGCCCAGCGATAAAGCTTCCTCGATCGAATGGGTGATCAGAAATATGGTCTTGTGGGTTTTATGCCATACCGAAATCAGCAATTCCTGCATCTGTTCGCGCGTGAAACTGTCGAGCGCGCCGAAGGGTTCGTCCATCAAAAGCAGATCGGGATTGGTGGCAAGTGCCCGAGCGATGCCAACCCGTTGGCGCATGCCGCCGGACAATTCATAGGGTGCTACGTTGGCAAAATCGTCTAGACCAACAAGCGATAAAAGCGAATGCGCTTGAGCGCGTGCAGCGGCCCTGCTCTGACCGGCGAAAACGAGGCCGATGGCCACATTGTCAATCACCGATTTCCACGGCAGCAAAGTATCTTTTTGGAAAACGACGCCGCGAACCGCACCAGGTCCTTTTATCTCATGGGTATTGAGCTCGAGCCGCCCAGACGTAGCTGGCAAAAAGCCTGCGATGGTGTTGAGCAAGGTCGATTTGCCGCAGCCCGATGCCCCAAGGGCGACGACGATCTCGCCTTTCAAAATGTCCAGCGAAACGTTTTGAAGCGCCGTGATCGGCGCTTGTCCTCTGGATGGATAGGTAACGGTCAAATCGCGGATGGTCAGCATCGAGGAGGTCTCCAATGAAAGGGCGGAGAGCGCCTCTTTCGAGACACCCTCCGCAGTCGGTCCATCATCTGGGGAGTGCAGAATGTGGAAGGGGTACCGCAGGTAAGGGGAATAACCAGCGGCGAACGGACAATCTCAGTGCGTGACCGCTTTGGCCCCCGGGAGATAATCCGGTGTCACGAAGGCTGCGTAGCTCGGAAGAACCGTGGTGATTTTCTTCTGCTCTTTCAGGAATTCGGCTGTTGCCTTCAAGATTGCTGCCGCACCGCTCTGTTCGCCACCGCCAAGCCAAGCCGCCGAGGCCTGAACATCGACCGGTAACAGGGAGAGGTTGGTAATGCCATCGTCCTGATCCTTCGGCGTGCCGCCGAGCAGTTTGGCCAGAATCTTGGCATTGTCCGAGTCAGCTGTCCAAGCTGCTTTGTCTTTCACGAACGAAGTCGAATATTTGTCGATAACGGCTGCAAAGCCGGCAAGGAATTTTGGGTTTTCCTTGGCGAATGCGGAGGTTGAAACCCATGCAGAGAACGTCGCTGCACCGCGATCGGCAACCTGTTTAGAGGTGAGCAATACTCTGCCGGACTTCTTGATCTCGGTCAGAGCCGGATCCCAGACAAAGGCTGCGTCGATATCGCCGCGATTCCAAGCGGCAACGATCTCAGGCTGCGGAATAGCAAAGACTTGCGTATCCTTTTCCGCAATACCTTCCTGCTTCAGTACCGAAAACAGTTGGTAATGGTCAGTCGACACGGGCGCTGCCGCAAGCTTTTTGCCCTTCAGATCGGAGGGCTTTTCAATGCCAGAGCCGTTGCGGACCACCAGAGCTTCGTCGGTACCTGAAATTGAGGCAAGATAGAATGCTTTAACATCAAGGCCCTTGCTCGTTGCTGCAGCAAACGGACTTGATCCGACATAGCCCACCTGTACGTCACCGAAGGCGATTGCTGCAAAAATATCCGCACCCGAATTGAATTTGCGGAAATCGATATCATAACCCGTTGACTTGGCAAACTCGCCATTGGCAATCGCAACACTCGAAGGCAGCGCATCGGTTTGGTAACCGACAACAACCTTTTTGGTGTCCGCAGAAGCCGTGAATCCCGTAACGGCTGCGACCGAAAGGGCGATGCCGAGGGAAAGGAGTGTACGACGTGAATATATCATTTTGATACCTCTTGAGTGTGTAGAGAACAAGCGACCGCTATCGCCGAAATTGGCGTTGCTTTATGCGCTGAAGGGTGAGTTTAGAATTGGTCCCGGAAAACGCCCCGGGTGGCGGGTTTTAGTTAAACCGACAGAAAGGCAGTACCATGGTATTCTCCTTTATTCGTTTCGGAGCCCACGAAAGTGCCCTTCGTGGCGCTTTAGCATTTGATGACGCGGTGCAAGCTGCTCGCTTCAAATCTCCGCGACCGATCCGTTTCGAACCGATGGCCAAACGATGACGGCAGTTGGCGCAATCGTCAATGAGGTTGTTCTTTTAAAAGTACAAATTAAAGAGATGTTTGTGCTAGTATTAGTGGAAATGAGAGAAAAAACCCTTTAAATGAGGATTTATTTATCTAATTACCCTTGACGGAGAGAAAAGTTCGGTTGATTTTGTTCTAAATAAAGAACATATTAATTTGGGAAATAGGCCATGGATGCGATTGATCGGAAGATTTTAACGGAATTACAGCGCGACGCGACGATTACGGTTGCTGAACTGGCAAACCGTGTCGGTCTTTCCCAAACGCCGTGCTGGAAGCGGGTGCAACGACTGGAAGAAGAGGGTGTTATCCTCAAGCGGGTGGCCCTTTTATCGCCTGAGAAAATCGGCTTAGGGCTCACTGTTTTTGTGTCCATCGAAACGGGCGATCATTCGCTTGAATGGCTCACCGAATTTGCCGCCTTCGTTGCCGCGCAATCGGAAGTGATGGAAGTGTACCGCATGGCGGGCGATACCGATTATGTCCTGCGCGTCACCGTCGCCGACATGGCCGCCTATGATGGCTTTTATAAGCGGCTGATCGCCGGTGCCCGCCTGAAGAACGTCACCTCGCGTTTTGCGATGGAACGGATCAAAACCGAAACGGCCTTCGCCTTGCCCGATTGAGCCGGGTGAAGCGCTCCACCGCTCCTATTCTCTTCAAGCCCACGGCAGGAGAACATTCCTCCTGCCGCTTTCCAATTTAACAGAAAAATATTGCTAATTTACATTTAAATCCATTTTATTCTAGGTGGTCTCAAGGATCTAATGCAACGAGTGCGGTGAACGCTTCGTTCGGCGTGTGGTAATCTAAGACACGTCTTGGTCTGCCGTTCAAGCGATCCTGAACGTGTTTAA
>CAIUPE010000120.1 GCA_903900975.1 uncultured Hyphomicrobiales bacterium
ATCAACGCGCAAACCCGACGCACCAAGGTGAGACGGTATGGTGCGGACGCGGATTCAATCATTCCGCCATTGCTTGACGGATTGCATCAATCAGCACATTGGCGGGTTGTGCGCCGGATACCGCCAATTTCTGCGCCAAGATAAAAAACGGCACCCCGGTCACGCCGATGCGGCTAGCCTCATTGATCTCGTTGCGGATGTCATCCTTGTCGTCGTCGGTTTCCAGGCGACGGGCGATGGCATCGGCTTCAAGGCCAGCGCGCTCCGCAATTAAAGCGAGTACAGCGTGGTCACCAATGTCGCGACCTTCTTCGAAATAGGACTGGAATAAAGCCTCCACCATCGTGTCCTGCAATCCAGCCTCGCCAGCCCATCTAATTAAACGATGCGCATCAAGTGTATTGGGCGAACGGGTAATCGCATCAAACTGGAAGTCGATGCCGTTCTCGACACAAAGCGCTTCGAGACGTTCATGGGCGGCCTTCAACCGCCCATCATCACCAAATTTCTGGCGCATATAGGTTTTGCGATCCAGTCCACTTTGGGGAATGGTAGGATCGAGCTGAAACGGGTGCCAACGTATCACAACCTCGTGTTCGACTATCTCAAGGAGCGCTTTTTCTAGGTGTTTTTTGCCCACATAACACCAAGGGCAAACCACGTCCGAGACAATATCAATAACAATAGGTTGCGACATTTAGGGTTCCTCGCGCCACAGGGTTTCAGGAGCAAAGCCAAAAAGAGGAGTATAATCAGGCCGTTTTACCGCCGAACTTCGGACAATCCATTGTTCGGGAGCGTGAAACAATGGCACAACATAAAATCCCGAAAGCAACAATCTGTCGAGTGCATGAACGGCATCCAGCCATGCATTCCGCGAGGTAGCAGCAAGCATGGCATCAATCGCCTCATCAATCGCGGGATTGGCAACTCCCGAGTAATTAAGCGAGCCAGGTCGATCTCTCGATCCCGAACCCCACCTATTATACTGCTCATTACCAGGCGAAGGCGAGCCTCCCCAAGTAAACTGTATCATATCGAAATCGAACGAAGATACCCGTTGCCAATATTGAACATCGTCAACCAACCTAACTTTTAATTCTATCCCCAATCGGTGCAACGAATCTGAATAATTAAGCGCTAATCTTTCTTGGACACGGCTAACTACCAAAATTTCAAAGGCTAAAGGTTGGCCTGAGGCATTTACCATCGAACCGTTTTTTAGTGACCAGCCAGCCGATTGTAAAAGGTCAAAGGCCCTGCGCGCATTCCTGCGATCACGGCCTGATCCATCCGATACTGGAGGTTGCCACTTACCTTCTAAAATATCTTGTCGTACCGCATTTGGAAATGGAGCTAGGAGGTCCAGTTCACCCTCCGAGGCTGGAATTCCCGTTGATGATAATTCCGAACCTTCAAAAAAACTGGCTGTTCTTTTGTAAACACCCTCAAAAAGTACTGTATTGATCCACTCAAAGTCGAACAAATAACTCAAGGCCTCCCGGGTTCGGATGTCGGAAAATATGGATTTTCGGGTATTGAACACGAGGCCTGACATACCCTTCGGTGTCCGAACTCGGATTGCGTCTTTGATAGCGCGACCGTCGTTCATTCGAGGAAAATCATAGCCCGTAACCCAGCGTGTAGGGTTGTCCTCACTACGAATATCGTAAAGTCCGCCTTTGAAGGCCTCAAAGAGCGTGTTGGCGTCCCGATAATAGTCGTAGCGAAAAGTTTCAGCATTATACATACCGCGATAGACGGGTAGTTCTTTACCCCAAAAGGATGGATTTCGTTGGTAACTGATGCTTTCCCCAGGCTTCACTTCTGACACAAGGTAGGGGCCAGACCCGACTGGCGGTCGTAGTATAGTTTCATCGAAATGGTCAGCATCGGTTGCGTGTTTTGCCAAAATTGGCATGAGACCAAGGATTAATGGCAGTTCTCTATCCTTGGCCGAACCAAGTTCAAAAATGACAGTTAGTGGATCAGGCGCGGAAGCAGATTGAACCTTGCTGTAATAGGCGCGAAGGTTCGGCTTGCCCTTTTCTTTTAGCAGTTGCCATGAAAATAAGACATCCTCAGAAGTGACTGAGTAACCATCAGAAAATTTAGCTTCTGGATGGAGATGAAAGGCGACCCTGCTCCCTTCCTGCGAAATATCAATGTTTTCGGCGATGCCTCCATAGAGAGTGAAAGGCTCATCGGCGGACCTGACCATTAGACTTTGGAATACTAGCCCCATCGGAGGGGCAAGACCTTGTGCAGCAATGCCGCGAACGGAATAGGGATTTAATGTATCAAAGGTGCCCATAATTCCGAAGGTTATTTTTCCTTTTTTATTCGCCTTTTCATTGACATAAGGAAAAGTTTTAAAATCTTCAGGTAACGTAGGTGATCCGTACATTGCCACGGCAAAGCGTGTCTCAGCGTGAGCTAAACAACCTAAAAAGGCGACGGCCAAAAAGGCGAGTGTAACTTGAATTCGCATGTTGGCTTTCCCAATGCGGTAGTTCCGACACATGGTTCAATTCCAACGATTCGACAAAGTCCGTTTAAAACACCGAATAAGGGCTAATTTCGATGGAAAGACGTTGGATGAAAGGGTATGAGGCGAGATGTCGTTTTTGGGTACTTGATTCCAGAAGCGTGACTCTCCGTCGTTCGGGCTATGATCCGATCGAAATTTAAGGATCGTTCGTATGATGATTGATAAACAAAACTATAATCTGGCCCGGTTGACTGCAACAATTGCTGTAGTGCTAGGTATGTCTATTTGTGGCGCATTTGCGCAAACAAAAAAGCCGGCACCGGCGCCTGCACCGACCCCAGCTCAGCCTGTTGCGCAGCCAGCTGCACCCGCTGCCGTTGTAACCGTTCAGCCAGAGCCGACCCAAGTCGATTGGGTTAAAATCTGTGGCGAAGATCAGGCTACAAAAAAGAAGATTTGCTATACTACGCGAGATTTCGTCTCCGACCAGAACCAGCCTGTTCTGGCGGTTGCCGTGTACGATATCCAAGGTGACCCGAATAAGGTTGTGCGCTTTCTATTGCCACTCGGCTTTATCTTGGCGCCTGGCGTTCGCTTTTCGATCGATCAAGGAACGGCCCAGCCCGGCAAATATGCGGTTTGTTTCCCGAATGGCTGCTTTGCCGAGGTTCCGGTTAAGGATGACGTGATTGCTGCATTGAAGAAGGGTACGGCTATTTCGATCAGCGTTCAAAATCAGTTCGCTCGCGAAGTGGTCTTCCAAGTACCGCTTTCTACCTTTGGTAAAGTGTTTGATGGCCCGCCAATTGATCCAGCAGTCTTGGCTGAACAGCAGAAAAAATTGAAAGAGCAGATGCAGAAACAGGCCGAAGAGATGCGCAAGAAGATGGACGCCCAAGCCCAGACACCAAACACGGCTCCTTCAACCCCAGCAGTTCCCGCAACGCCTGCTGTTCCTGCTCAATAAAGAAAAATTCAGTAATTGATGAAGGCGGGAACCGATACATTCGGGACCCGCCTTTTTTTGGTTGTTGTCTTAGTTAAAAGTTTTGGTGCGCGCGTGATAGCGACCATCGTCGCCCAGCTCGAACATTTCCTCGATTTGGGGATGGCGCACAGGCTCTTCTGATGTATCTGGCACGAGATTCTGCTCGGAGACATATGCAATATATTCGGATTCAGCGTTCTCGGCGAGCAAGTGATAAAATGGCTGGTCCCGCCTTGGTCGGACGTCCTCGGGGATGGAATTGTACCATTCCTCGGTATTAGAAAATGTTGGGTCGACATCAAACACGACGCCCCGGAACGGATAAATCCGGTGCTTTACCACTTCACCAATCGCATATTTTGCCTGCATCGTCTCCATAGCTTAGGGATACTTCCGACGGGATGACTGTGTCAATCATATGAATTTTAGCAAAATGACACAGTTTGATAAAAACGCCTATTGGCAATGGAAATCACTCGATTGACCCATTTTTGTAGTTTAGTGCCCGTAAGTTTCGCCTAACTGAAAACAGCAAGTTATGGTCTGCGAAACGTCCTGGTACTTACAAATCCGCCTTTCAGCCTAAACTTCCTCGGGGCTGCCTATGGGAAA
>CAIUPE010000121.1 GCA_903900975.1 uncultured Hyphomicrobiales bacterium
ACTTTTTTGAACATTGAACGATTTTGAGGCGACAGGAAAGGCAGCCTTTGTCGCCTAGGGCGCAATTTTTGATGGCAGGGCGGACACTCTGTTGTCGGTGGATACCGGATGATACGGTAAGGGTGCAACGGTTCGGGCAGTCCTTCGTTGGCTTTTTGCGCCCGTGGCGAAAATGAGCGGAAGGGTGGGAATGTATTTTATTGCTTCAAAAATTCTGTGGCTGATCTTCGCACCGGGCAATTTACTGCTTTTATTAGCAGTTGCAGGATTGCTTCTTTTGTATGGTCAACGAACGCGGGCCGCGCGCCTGTGCTTGAGCCTTGCCCTTCTTGGCTTGTTCATCATCGGGTTTTTCCCGTTAGGCGATCGCCTAGCCGACGGGTTGGAACGGCAATTTCCGGCTTGGAAAGATGATGGACGTCCGGTCAATGGTGTGATCGTACTTGGAGGCCGGATCGATGTCGGTGCTTCTACGGCATGGGATGCCCTAGCACTGAATGGCGCGGGCAATCGCCTCATCGCGATGGCGGATCTCGCGCGGCGTTATCCTGGGGCCAAAATCGTTTTTTCCGGCGGTTCGGGTGAATTGTTCAGCAGTGAACTTTCCGAATCGGACATCGTCGAACGTCATAGCGCTGAACTCGGAATCGCGCCGGGGCGAATTTTATTCGAGCGTCGGTCACGCAATACGAAGGAAAATGCTGAATATACCAAGGCGATGCTGACCCCAGCGCCGGGCGAACGCTGGCTGTTGGTAACTTCGGCCTGGCATATGCCCCGTGCGATGGGGCTTTTCCGCAAGGCGGGATGGACCGTCGAAGCCTATCCGACGGGCTGGATCAGCGCGCCGGGCCATTCAGGCTCAACGTTTTTGACGGAAGCTTCTTCCCACTGGCTGACCTTTGACCAGATGGCGCGCGAATGGGCTGGCCTCATTGCCGCTAGGATGCTTGGCCAGTCAGATGCGCTTTTGCCCGGCCCGGATCGGTAGCCTTAATCAAGGCGGGGCAATCCTAAGCGGTAAACACCCTTGAAATCCAAGGGATCAACGGGACGGCCTTTGCGGTAAATGATGAGTTGGCTGTCGAGCGCCAAAGCCACCGCCGCTTTGCGAATGGGTTGCATCAGTGGCCCCCAGCCATCGGGATGCGGTCCACCGATCAAACGCGCGGCATCGGACGGGCAAAAGGTTTTGTCGGTGCCACGGCTGGCGGCTAAGGCCAAAAGGGTCTCGCGGATCGTCGGATTGGGGGAGGGCTCGGTCATGGCGCGTTATGACGTGGGCCGGCTGTAATCGTCAATCGATAATGGTTTGTTCTTGTCGTTCCGACATGACCAACTCCTGTACCGCGTGATGGGACGGCGAGCGAAACTGCCGGTGCAACATGACATAAAGGGAAGCCGCCGTTGTCATCAACAGGACAATGGGCGAGATGAACCAGCCGACATAAGCGAGCGCAAAGAAAAAGGCCCGTTGACCGCGATTAAATTGGCGCCCTGCATCCGTCACGACAGCGGCCAGCGCCTTCGTGTGCCGTTCGGCCTCTGGCGTGTTCTCGGGAGAGTAATTCGGCGATGCGCCGATCAGAATCGCCGCGTAGTTAAAAAGGCGATACGACCACGCAAATTTGAAAAAAGCATAGACAAAGATGATCGCAAGGCCCGTAACCTTGATTTCCCACATGGCCCGCGATGTATCAAATCCGAGTGGCAAATCGCCAAAGATCTTGAGCACATCATCAGCGGCGCGCAGCAATGCTAGCGTTCCACCGAAGGCAAACAGTGAGGTTGATGCAAAAAAGGCTGTACCATTTTGCAGGCCCGCCATCACTTGCGTATCAAAGATCCGCTCGGTCCGCTCGTGCAGCCGCTCGATCCACCGCACCCTATAGAGGTCCATCAAGCCATTAAGGCTCCGCTCCCGCGCTCGGCGGGTTTCAACGATGCGGTGATACAGGAACCACGCCAAGAGGAAGGTCGAGAACGCGATGCCGTCAAGGATCGAAAAATTGCCCATGGCCTTCTTATCGCGCGGTTGATTTGTTTTCGGCAAGAGACAAGATAAGAAGTTCGTGTTTTTGCGAGGAGAAAAATGCAATGCCGCAGCTGATCACTAAGGGCTACAAAGCGATGGTGGCTGAGGCCACAGCCGCGATCGAGACGCTCAGCGTTTCGCAAGCGCAGGACCTGCTGGGGCACGACGATGTTGTTTTAGTTGATCTAAGAGATCCGCGCGAATTGGAGCGCGAAGGCAAAATACCTGGGGCCTTCCATTGTCCGCGGGGTATGCTGGAATTCTGGATTGATCCGGAAAGCCCTTATCACAAGGCAGTTTTTGCGGAAGATAAGCACTTCGTCTTCTTTTGTGGGGGCGGCTGGCGTTCGGCATTGGCCGCGAAAGTGGCGCAAGACATGGGTTTAAAGCCCGTTTCCCATATCGATGGCGGCTTCACTGCGTGGAAAAAGGCCGGCGCTCCCGTGGAAGGTGTTTGATCTTATCCACATGCTTGGCGACAGGACGCTTTTGCTGGTGCGCGGGAGCGGATAGGGTTTTTCCATGGCGCTTCATCTCATCAAACTCTGTGTCGGCTGCGAGTCGATCGCCGATCTAACCGCATGGATCGCGGAATCCTCTGCCGCTCGGCGTGCCCGTGGCATTAAGGACGAGCACTTGCATGTGACCCGGATGATGCCCAAGCGGATCGAAGAAATTCTCGACGGCGGGTCAATGTATTGGGTGATCAAGGGGCAGATTTCGGCGCGTCAGGCCATTCTTGACCTACGTGCCGTCACGGGCTCCGATGGCATCGGGCGATGTGCGATTGTGCTTGATCCTAACGTCATTCCCGTTGAACCGCGGCCAAGCCGTCCGTTCCAAGGCTGGCGATATCTGGAACCAGCGTCAGCCGGAAGGGATATTCATGCGATTGGAACGTTCGATCAAGAGATGCCCGAAGCTTTACGCCGTGAACTTGCCCAATTAGGACTTCTATAGCCCATCAATCTGACACCGGAGACAAACGCCATTGCCCGTCCTTGCCGGTATCATCGCCATTGCTCTCCTCGTCTGGCTTGCTAAATCCTACATCAAGTCTGATCCGACGGTGCTGGCGCGTTACGGGCGGCGCGCGGGCGGCATTGCCTGCTTCGGAGTCGGTGCTTTGCTATTACTAAAAGGCCGAATTGACGTTGCAATCATGATGGCGGGCATAGGCGCGTGGCTTTGGGGCATCCGCTTGCCGATCTTGCCCTGGTATATGCCATCCGGCCAGCCGGACGCCGTTCCGCGCCAAAAGACGGCTTCCGTAGAGACCTATCCCGATCTCAAAGGACGTATGGACGGACGTGTTTTGAACGGGAACTTTGCTGGGCGGGGGTTCGGTTCACTTTCGGAAACCGAAATCGACGCCCTCAAAGCGGACTTGTCGGTGCGTGACCCCTTAGGTTATCGCCTATTTCAAACGTATCTTGACCGCAGGGCGGCCGGATGGAGTGAAACAATCCACGAAAACACGGGCGCGCGGCAGGCTGGCCAAAGCGGATCGAGCGCGATGACCGAAAAGGAGGCCTACGATGTCTTGGGGCTTCAGGTAGGTGCGAGCGAGGAAGAGGTCCGACAAGCGCACCGGGCGTTGATGAAGAAACTTCATCCCGATCAAGGGGGCTCGACGTATCTCGCGACCCGAGTCAACATGGCCAAGGATGTCTTGCTGAGAACGCATCACTGATTACCGCTCCAAGACCACTGAATGCCTCAAATTGATCGCTTAACTTCTCGATGCAAAACAGGCCACGCCGCGCTTTTTCAATTTTGTGCAGGCCGATGCGGCTTCTGTTTCAGATAATTTTAAAAAACGGCTGCGCCACATATCTTGTCCACTGACATGAATTTTTTCAGCCATCGGCACGGCATTAGCTGCCAATACATCCTGGCTGCCCCGTACATCCGTGAGCAGCGCCATTGCCTGTTTTTCGCTCTTTGTAACGCCGATTTGAATCCACCAAGCCTGATCGGCATGTGCCTCATCAACGACCGTAGGCTTGGTCAGTATTTTGGCCTCAGCCACTGGCGTTGTGCTTTCGGCATCGCCCTGACTGATGGGTGCCACCGCGGTGGCAACGCGCTTTTTTGCGGGGTCTGTCCCATCCGACGCCTTATCCAAATAGGTGTCGACCAATTCCGCCATTCGGCGATCACGGGCGGGACCTGATCGCCCGCCAAGGATTACCGCCAGTAGCGCCTTGTTGTCCTGATGAACGGAGGTCAGCAGATTAAAGCCCGAGGCTTGGGTATAGCCCGTCTTGATTCCGTCAACGCCGTCGACACGTCCCAGCAGTTTGTTATGGTTACCAATGGTGTCGCCATCATAATCGAATGAACGGATCGAAAAATAAGCAAAATATTTCGGAAAACGTTGTTGCAACGCCTTTCCGAGGGTGACGAGGTCACGCGCAGTTGTAAGTTGGCGCGGGTTAGGCAAACCGGAGGCGTTGGCGTAAACGGTACGCGTCATCCCGATCGATTTGGCCTTTTTTGTCATTAGAGCCGCAAAATTAGCCTCATTTCCGCCAATCGCTTCTGCAATGGCCACTGCCACGTCGTTGGCCGATTTGGTAACAACAGCTTTGATTGCATCCTCAACGGAAATCGTATCACCGGCATTTAATCCCAGCTTGGAGGGCGCTTGTTTTTGTGCCCATGCCGAGATTTTGATCTGCGAATTAAGTGACAAGCGACCGGCATCAAGCTCTTCAAACAGCAGATATAGAGTCATAACCTTGGTGATGGAGGCCGGATGCCGTTGGGCATCGGGGCTGACGGCGTAAAGTGTCTTTCCGGTGCGGGCGTCGACCACCAGTTCGGAGTAGGGCGGGGTGTAGGGAGCCGCTTCTTGGCCCTTTCCTTTGGCTTCAGCCGAGGAAACATAGGCAAAAGCAAAAAATGCCAATCCAAGGTGTATGGCACGCAAAGGTACAGACGCCGAAAGCCGCATTACCGTATAACTCCCAAGCCTCGAATAAGGCTCTCAAAAATGTCTCATGACCACCACTGTCCAGCAAGGCCACATATATAAAATTCTGTTTATAGCGGACGGGTTACGGCTTTGTTAAATTGAATAAAATTTTGGCCGAAAGTTGAATATATTGCAGTGCACAATGTTTCTTGACAAAAATGGTGCACCGCATATATAAGGGTCCATGAATGAATTTCCGCTGGTTGTTCCGCTGGCGGTTTTGCACCGAAAGAGAGGGTCCTATCATGTTGAATCAGTTCGAAGATTTCCAGAAGATGAGCAAAGACAGCGTTGACCTTGCCGTAAAAAGCTTGGGTTCAACCAGCAAGAATGTTCAGGCAATTGCTACCGAGACGGCTGATTATTCCAAGAAGGCTTTTGAGAATAGCTCGTCCGTTGTCGAAAAGCTTGTTGGCGTGAAGTCACTCGATAAGGTTTTCGAAATCCAGTCCGATTTTGCCAAGTCGGCCTATGAGGGCTTCGTCGCTTATGCGTCGAAGGTGAGCGAAATCTACACCGATCTCGCCAAGGATACCGCTAAGCCCTTCGAGACGTTGATGGCCAAGGTTCAGACGGCAGCGAAATAATTCGTTTCGCCTTTATCGTTTTAAAAGGCCCGGCAATGCCGGGCCTTTTTTGTTGTCTTTAAGCCAAACGATGTCGAATTCTTTTTTCTTGGTCTGGAAATTGCCTCGTGGGAAGCATAACTTGGAGTAAGATGGCGTCGGGGACTTCACCCGTGGCGCGGTTAGGCAGTTGAATGGGGCAAATGGCAAGCGTTAGGCAGGGGATAAAGAAGGTTGCGGTTTCGAAAGCCTCTCGACAGGCGATGGCTTCGGTTGTCATGGCGTTGCCGCCGAGACGCAGCGAAGACGATCAAGGGCCGGGTGTTTCAGTGCTTACGCGACCCCAGCCGCTCACCAAAAAGCCGCCTCTTTATAGGGTTTTGTTGCTGAATGATGATTTCACACCCATGGAGTTTGTCATTCATGTGCTTCAGCAGTTTTTTAACAAAAACTATGATGAAGCCTACACGATCATGATGCATGTTCATCAAAACGGAGTTGGCGAATGCGGTGTTTTTACGTTTGAGGTTGCAGAAACCAAGGTTACCCTTGTGATGGATTTTGCGCGGCAACATCAGCATCCGCTGCAATGCGTCATGGAACGAAATTGAAAGGTTGTGTGACGAAATGCCGTCATTTTCAAAAAGTTTAGAACTGGTCCTTCATAAAGCGCTCGCTTTGGCCAACGAGCGTCGGCACGAATATGCAACCCTCGAACATCTGCTCCTTGGATTGGTCGACGATCGTGATGCTGTTGCGGTGATGCGCGCCTGCGGGGTTGATCTCGAACTGCTCCGTTCGAGTTTAATCGATTACATTGACAGCGAATTGACCAGCCTTGTGACGGTGGCACCGGGTGATGCGAAACCTACGGCGGGCTTTCAGCGGGTTATCCAGCGGGCTGTCATTCATGTTCAGTCCTCAGGTCGCGAAGAAGTAACGGGTGCCAATATTTTGGTTGCCTTGTTTGCTGAGCGTGAGAGTTATGCTGCTTATTTCCTGCAAGAGCAGGATATGACCCGCTATGATGCCGTTAATTACATGTCCCATGGTATTGCCAAACGGAATGGGATAGCCGCGGCCCCAAGTGATGACGAGCACACCGATGAAGGCGCCGGTTCAACCAGTGCGGGCGATGAGTCTTCAAATGGCCCAAAGAAAAAAGGCGAGGCTTTAGAGGCCTATTGCGTTAATTTGAACAAGAAAGCGGTAGACGGCAAAATCGATCCGCTTATTGGGCGAGAGGCCGAAGTGCGCCGGACAATCCAGGTGCTCTGCCGTCGCCAGAAAAACAACCCCTTATTGGTTGGTGAGCCCGGTGTAGGTAAGACGGCCATTGCCGAAGGGTTGGCCCTAAAAATTACGCGGGGCGAAGTTCCGGCTGTATTGGCTGGAGCCACGGTATTCTCGCTGGATATGGGACTTTTATTGGCAGGAACCCGCTATCGTGGCGATTTCGAGGAACGGCTTAAGCAGGTTGTCAAAGAGATTGAGCAACATTCCAACGCGGTGTTGTTTATTGACGAGATTCATACGGTCATTGGGGCCGGTGCCACGTCAGGTGGCGCAATGGATGCCTCCAATCTCTTAAAGCCGGCATTGGCGCAAGGTACGCTGCGGTGTATCGGTTCGACGACGTATAAGGAATTCAGGCAGTTTTTTGAAAAGGACCGCGCTTTACTGCGTCGTTTTCAAAAAATTGATGTCAACGAACCTTCCATTCCCGATGCGATAGAAATTCTGAAGGGGCTGAAGCCCTATTATGAAGAATTTCATGGTCTGAAATACTCAAACGATGCCATCAAAGCGGCTGTCGAGCTGTCTGCGCGCTATATCCATGATCGCAAATTGCCGGATAAAGCTATCGATGTCATCGACGAGTCAGGTGCGGCCCAAATGTTGCTGGCCGAAGGCAAGCGCCGCAAGACCATTGGCGTGGCCGATATCGAGGCGACTGTTTCGACCATGGCGCGTATTCCGCCTAAAACTATATCGAAGAACGATTCAGAAGTGCTCAAATCGCTCGAAGAAACGTTGAAGCGGGTTGTCTATGGGCAAGATGCCGCGATATCGGCACTTACATCGGCGATAAAGCTTGCCCGTGCGGGGCTGCGCGATCCTGAAAAGCCGATTGGTTCTTATCTGTTCGCCGGCCCGACGGGCGTTGGAAAAACCGAAGTAGCGCGCCAATTGGCCGCTTCGCTTGGGGTTGAAATCAAGCGGTTCGACATGTCCGAATATATGGAACGGCATGCCATATCCCGGCTGATCGGTGCGCCTCCCGGTTATGTTGGCTTCGATCAAGGCGGGCTGCTAACGGACGCGGTGGACCAGCACCCCCATTGCGTGTTGTTGCTCGACGAAATTGAGAAGGCCCATCCCGATCTCTTCAACATTTTGCTGCAGGTTATGGACCACGGCAAATTGACCGATCACCACGGCAAAACCGTGGATTTTCGTAATGTGATTTTAATTATGACCACGAATGCCGGCGCGGCAGATTTGGCCAAAGCTGCCTTTGGCTTTACCCGCACCAAGCGCGAGGGTGACGATCACGAGGCGATTAACAGGCTCTTTGCGCCGGAGTTCCGCAATCGCTTGGATCAGATTATTTCCTTCTCCCAGTTGCCGAAGGAAGTGGTGAGTAAAGTCGTTGATAAATTTGTGCTACAGCTTGAAGCCCAATTGGCCGATCGCAACGTAACTATTGAGCTGTCCGACGAGGCGAGAACTTGGTTGGTCGATCATGGCTATGATGAGACCATGGGAGCGCGTCCAATGGCTCGTTTGATTCAGACGACAATCAAACAACAATTAGCCGAGGAGTTGCTGTTCGGTAAACTTAAGTCCGGCGGTGGGGTCCGGGTCGTTGTCGAAAAAAGTGACAAGGGCGAAAAACTTGGATTTGAATATCTCGTCGGTCCTGTGACACCTAAGGCGGAGAAGGCCGTTGCCGAAGCGCGTGCTAAGGCCGGATCGGTCAAGCGAAATCCGCGTGCAATGCCCAAAAGCGACATCGACAAGCCAGTGCGAACCGTGCCAAAAGTCCCGCTCTGAGGATTTCGACCCTACGGGAATTTTTATTTGTCAACTTCGCGGCAACGACGCAAGCAGCGGCGCCTTCAAAGGCTACGGTATGAAGATACCGTAGCCTGGTTGATTGTGCCGATTGTATTGGTTGCCTTGGTTTACGGGGCTATCGAATTTTCGCGGCAGCTTTCGGGAACGCCGTTCGGAAAATTGCTTGGATGGTAGGTTGCTCAAAGCGGTCCTGACCGCGAGTGGGTCTTCCAGTTTTATGAGGTGATTATCGAGCTTAAATCCATTTCTATCGAGTTCAAAGACTGGCCTTATGTATCGCAACCATCGTCTAGACTACCGATTGAATAAGTTTGACAGGTCGATCGATTACCCGGCATTCCCAAGAACAAGCCTACTTCTATGGTGCCAGCCTTATAAGGGCGTTGCGGATCAAGTTCCCGTTTTTCTTAATAATTTCAACATCTTCCATTGTGCCATTATGTGGCTTTAAAGGAATTCCCGTGATCCTCGGCAAAATGTGGACATGAAGATGGAATACCGTTTGCCCAGCCGCTTCGCCATTGAATTGCATAATCGTAATTCCATCGGCATTAAAAGCGAATTTCACTGCATTTCCAATATGTTGGACGGCAGAAAATAAAGGGGCGAACACAGCAGGGTCAGCGTCGAGCAAGCCAATCGAAGGTGATTTTGGAACAACGAGGCAATGTCCGTTAACCTGTGGCATAATATCCATGAAGGATAGAACATGTTCATTTTCAAATATTTTCTCGCATTGGATGTCACCGCGAATAATTTTTGAAAATATATTATTATTATCATAATCCATAATTTAAGCCTTTCTTTAAATTAAATTTTTTATTCATTTTCCATTACATCGATTCTTCTAAATGGTGTTAATTCTGATAAATTTGCCTGCAATTCTGCAATATATTTTTTCTCTTCTTCCAAATAGTTACTAACTGCAATTCTAAATTGGGGATCAGCGATATAATGGGCAGAATAAGTTGTAACAGGCCGATATCCCCGCGCCAGCTTATGTTCACCTTGTGCACCTGCTTCAACCCGATGAAGTCGATTTTGAATTGCAAATTCAATGGCTTGATAGTAACAAACCTCAAAATGGAGGAAGGGATGATTTTCAAGGCACCCCCAGTTTCGTCCATATAAAGTGTTTCCTCCGATAAAATTAATAGCACCTGCTATATATTCTCTTCCTCGTTTAGCCATTATTAGAAGAATACTATCCGGCATTTTTTCGAGGATCATGAAAAAGAATTCCCTTGTCAAATAAGGATTTCCCCATTTTCTTGACCCTGTATCCAAATAAAAACGATAAAATGCATCCATATGTTCTGGTTTTAAATCAGATCCTGTAATTCTTTCAATTTTTATATCGTTTAATAGCGAATCTCTACGTTCTCGACGAATTAATTTTCTTTTCCTAGATGAAAAAGCATTTAAAAAATCTTCAAATGTCTTATATTCATCATTGAACCAGTGATATTGCTTGTCATTGCGCTCGAGAAATCCGGCTTCAAAAAAAGTCTCCCGGTCCTCTTCTGTAAGAAATGTTACATGCGCCGATGATGCGCCGAGCCGTTCACAAAGACTTGGAATTGATGAAATAATGGCATGTTTTAAAGGCTTAGTACGTGAAAGAAGCTTAGGCGCTGTTGCCGGAGTAAATGGAACTGAAATTTGTAGTTTGGGATAATATTCACCGCCGGCTCGGGCATAGGCATCTGCCCAACCATGATCAAAAACGTATTCACCCATCGAATTTGATTTTAAATAAGCAGGGCATGCTGCCAAAAGCGAATGCTCGCTATCTTCAATAATAATATGAGAGCCCGCCCATCCAGATTTTTCTGTTGCGGAGCCTGATTTCTCCAAGGCACTTAAGAAGGCGTGCGAAATAAAGGGGTTCTGCTTATGATCCACATCGGCCGAACTCCCGGCAATAAGGGAAGTCCAGTCATCGGCCTTTATGCGGGAAATGTGCGGTTCAATTCTAATAATATGGTTCATTTTTACATGATTAATCCGGTAGTGGCATCATTATGGGATAAAATTTTCGAATATAATCTGATCCGAAAAATTTAGAGCTTCATTCATTTGGTCTAAGTTTCGAATGGTCCAAGTGATAAGTGGAAGCCCGGAGAATTCCCGAGCCATTCTTGGCCCGGTAAATTTTAGGTCCTTTACATACCATGAAATAAAATCAGGTTGGGATATTGTAAAATGGGTTAAATCAATCAGTTGGTTTCTTTTAATTTCACTCAGAAAATTCCATTCAGGATCATCATAATGACTTTCGCCAATAAAACCACGTGGACGTTGCGGCGCAAGTTTTCGGACAGTATCGACAATGAATGGATCAAAAGATTTGATTGCAACAGGTCCTTGGTAATCTTCTAGAATAACACAACAGCGTTTTGCCGCCGCTATATCATCATCAAATTCGCTTTTTATCTCACAAATAAGGGGCACTTTCGTATCAATGACGGAAAGTAGTTCTTTAAGCGTTGGAATTTTTTCATCAGTATTTTTTAACTTAATCGATTTTAACTCTAAAAGAGAATGGGCTTTCACTTTGCCTTCAGCTTCAGCCAGACGATCAAGTTCGTCATCGTGGAATACGACCAATTCGCCATCATAAGATAACTGAACATCGCATTCGATGGCATAATTGAGCCGAACCGCCGCCATGGCTGCCCCGATTGTATTTTCAACGATTCCGATTTTGCTGTTATGTAGTCCACGATGGGCGATCGGGCGGGAAGTTAGCCATGCTGGTGCAGCCATTATTCGACCTCAAAAATTGCTTCAACTTCGACGGCGGCGCCCATCGGCAATTCAGCAACACCGACGGTCGTTCGGGTATGTTTCCCGCCTTCGCCTAGAATGGCCACCATTAAATCCGAGGCTCCATTCATGATAGGGGGCAGGCTCGTGAAACCCTCTCCGACATTGATATAGCCGCCAAGTCGAATGCAACGTTTTATACGGTCAAGGTTGCCGATTGCGCCTTTGGCCTGGGATAATAGATTAATTGCACAAAGCCTTGCAGCTTCAGCGCCTTGTTCAATGGAAACGCCTTGGCCGACTTTTCCAATATGTTCCGGTTTAAGCTTTCCGCGATCTAAGCAAAGCTGCCCCGATATAAATAGCAGCTTTCCTGAAACTATCGCGGGTATATAGTTGGCAACCGGAAGAGGTGGATCGGGCAAATTAATGCCGTGATCTTTTAGGCGTTGCTCGATCGACATATGTTTCCTCCAAACATTAGGATTTTCGCTTGTCGTTTTGTGGCTTATGGAAAGAAACTTCGCAAGTGAACGATGGCACACGTCACGTGTGTTTCGGATCTCGTCGAATAAGGCGTATCTGTCTTACATTATTTTTTGGTACCAATTTAGGGGTTTTTGCCGATGCTAGGGCTGAGGAATTGGTATCCGAACTTTTGCCGCATCGGGCTGTTTATGATCTTACGTTAATGCCTGTTTCAAATCGTTCAGAGTGGGATTCTGTTACAGGCCGAATAGTTTTCGAATTATCAGGCTCCGTTTGTGCCGGCTTTAAGCAGAATTTTCGTGAAGTATTGGTTTTGTCTGGGCCGAAATCGGGGCGACGGGTGATTGATAGTTTTACTTCTGATTCGGAAGCCGGAGACGGCCGATCAATGGAGTTTTCTGGCAGCGAGGTGGAACCAGATGGCACGGTTCAACGAACCAGTGGTGTTGCGAAATCGACCGAGAATGGCGGGACGGCGCATTTTAATTCTCCAATGCAATCGGATCTTACAATTGATAAATATACATATTTTCCAGTTTCTTATACTCGAAATCTAATTCATGAAGCCTTGGTGGGGCATCATTTTTTTTCAGCCACACAGTTTGATGGAACAGACCAATTAAAGCCAATTGAAGAAAGTTTTGCCATTCTTGGCGAAGCGCAGTCGGGTCGTTCTGGAATTGATTCCATCCTTGCAGGAAAGGATTTTGAACCGCTAAGGCATTGGCCAGTTACTATTGGCTATCGTCATTCCTCGCCGAAGGAAGTTTCAGAATCCGAATATACAGTATTTCAGGATTTGTTTGAAAACGGTGTTTCCCAGCGTCTTATGTTAGACTTTAAGGATTTTAAATTAAGCGGAAAATTGGTCGAGTTTAGTTTTTTAGAGAAAATTAGGTGTAGTCCGTTAAATTGAAAATTGTGATTTCATTCGGGAATTGTGTAACGCGGTTCTTCAGCCAAAGGTAGGGATTATCCCTAGTTCATCATGTCAAAAACAGTTTTGATCGTAGAAGATAACGAATTAAATATGAAGCTTTTCAATGATTTGTTGGAAGCTAATGGCTTTTTGACGTTGAAGACAGCGAGCGGACACGAGGCACTCGAGTTAGCAAGGCTTCATAAGCCAAGCTTAATTTTGATGGATATTCAACTTCCCGAAGTTTCAGGTGAGGTTGTGATCCAATGGATTAAGGCGGACGACGCAATAAAGCATATCCCAATTATAGCTGTCACGGCATTTGCCATGAAGGGCGATGAGGAAAGAATTCTGTCAAAAGGATGCGAAGCGTATTTGTCTAAGCCAATATCAATCGTCAAATTTATACAGGTCGTTAAATCTTATATTGGCAGCAATTAATTTTGATACGCATAAAAAAGCCGCCAGAATAGGCGGCTTTTTTATTATTAATTAAAACAGAAACTTACTTGATCTTAGTTTCTTTAAATTCAACGTGCTTCTTTGCAACTGGGTCGTATTTCCGTTGCGTGATTTTATCGGTCATCGTACGGGAATTCTTTTTCGTTACATAAAAGAATCCCGTATCTGCTGTTGAAAGCAGCTTTACCTTGATCGTAGTCGCTTTGGCCATGCCGATATTCCTTTGATAGTACTAACCAACAGCGAAGCTGTGGCAAAATTTCCATGGGAGAGATAATAATCACCCGTTCGGGGCGCACCCTAGCGATCCAGCGCCTTTTGTCAACAATTTCGCCCTCACTATTTTTTGGCGCGCCGAAATTGTATCCTTTATCGAGAACCTGATCAAAAAAAGCCTATTTTATAGGTTTTGACGAATGAATTGTCCCCTAACTTCGCGGAAAAGCGGGACCGGCATAAAGGGCTGAAATCCTGCATTAAGGCGATCTAATACCTCGTCGATTATCATGCTGGTTATTCTCGGAATATCCAGTGTTTTTGCTTTATTCAACGGGATCCAAAGTGTTTCTGTTAATTCTGAGTGTTCGCTAACAACTCCCGATTCCAAATGGCCTATATTAATCGCATCCGCGAGGAAAAAGCGTGTGTCAAAACGTTTGCTATGCCTTGGTGGTGTAATCGCTCTTGCGACAAAATGCAGTTGATCTAGGGATGGCCAAATTTCCTTAGCCGAGAAATGTTCCCACGGCGTTCCTGGGACTACGGGAGGGGCACCTAGTCCTCTTTCTCCGAGCATGAGCCCCGTTTCTTCATAAGTTTCACGAATGGCTGCCAGAGCGATGGTCCTGGCTTTTAAAGAACTCGGGCGTGCAACATTGGTTAGTAAGCGCTCTTCAACCAATTGATCGAGTGGCGATGCCACGTTCATCCTTCGATCGGACGGATCGACACGGCCGCCTGGAAAGACAAATTTATTCGGCATAAAAGAATGCGCCGAATGACGACGGCCCATCAGAATTTTGGGGATTTTTCCCTTAAAATCCATGAGGATAAGCGTAGCGGCATCCTTCGGTATTACTTTTCGCTTTGGTGCGGCGTCCGTCACAGTGTGCTTTCGGATGGCTTGAAGAGGCGTGCTTCATCGCCGTCAGGGCGATGTGAAAAGCCATGCATCTTAAGGGACCATTGCAGGCCTACGACTGCGCCTTTTATTCGAGGAAGTAAGGCTAATGACAATATTAAGGTAAGCATTGGCCAAAGTAATACATGCCACATTACCGGCCATTCCCAGTAAGTTTCCACGGTCATCATGCCGCCTATAACAATATGTCCGACAATAAACAGAACAATATAGGCTGGCAAATCATCAGCACGTTGATGACTAAAGTCTTCATGGCAGTGGGAACATTCCGGTAACACTTTGAGATAGTTTCCGAAAATCTTTCCTTCCCCGCAATGGGGGCAATGACCAATTAAGCCGCGCCGGATCGATAAGCCTAGCAAGCGGGGATTGTCTTTTGTTGATTCCGGAGTGTTCATCTGGGATGGCGTCTCGCTTTGGAGGATGTCGAATTAATATGTCCGCTTTTAGCGGCGAATTTGTGGCCGATTTTGCCGGGGCCTTGTTTTTTCTTGCGTCCAACGCTTGAATTTTTGCTTTGTTTTCCGTCACTTAGAAGCTCGAAGCGGAGGGCGCCGGCTACGGGGGCGGCCTCTACCAGGCGAACGGAAACGGGGTCGCCCAGGCGGTAGGTTTCGCCGGTCCGGTTACCAACCAGAGCGTGTAGGCTTTCCTCGTAACGGTAATAGTCGGCGCCGATGGTGGAGGCGGGAACGAAGCCGTCCGCGCCGGATTCGTGAAGCTTTACAAAGAGTCCGGAGCGGGTGACGCCCGCAATCCGGCCTTCAAAAATGTCGCCGATTTTCTCGCTTAAGTAGAAAGCGATCAAACGGTCGATGGTTTCGCGCTCGGCGGCCATGGCGCGGCGCTCGGAAACGGAGATTTCCGAAGCAATTTCAGGGAGTTGCGGCGCTAACGTGTCCGACAACCCATCCTCACCGAAGGCCTCGGAACGGATCAAAGCGCGGTGCACGATGAGGTCGGCATAACGCCTGATTGGCGAGGTAAAATGGGCATATTTACGCAAATTCAGGCCAAAATGGCCGTAATTTTTGACATTATACTCTGCCTGCGCTTGGCTTCTGAGCACGATATCATTGATGAAAATCTGGTGCTCGGTTCCTGCAAATTTTTCGAGCAGCTGATTGAAGGTTTGAGGTAATACAGCGCCCGTTTGAGGTAATTTAAAGCCAAGTTCGGCTAAAACGAGATTTAGGTTAAGGACTTTCTCGCGGCTCGGCTCGTCATGCACCCGATAGATGAGGGGTATACGCGCTTTTTCAAGATGCTCGGCAGCGGCCACATTGGCCAAAATCATAAAATCTTCGATCAGCCGGTGGGCTTCCAACCGAGGCGGCACGATGATGCGGTCGATGCTGCCATCTTCTTTCAACTTCAGCTTGCGCTCCGGCAAATCTAGCGCCAGAGGCGAGCGCTCGTCGCGTTCTTGGGCGGCTACCTTCCAGGCGGTCCACAGTTCGACTAATCCGCCAAAGGCCGGATGGGCGCGATCTTCCGCATCAATGATGCGTTGCGCCTCCTCATAAGCGAGCTTGGCAGACGAGCGCATCAGCACGCGGTGGAAGCTGTGGCTCTTTTTGCGACCATCGGCTCCCAGCACCATGCGAACGGCCAAGGCCGCGCGGTCCTCATCGGGCCTGAGCGAGCAGAGATTGTTCGAAATCCGCTCGGGCAGCATCGGCACCACGCGGTCGGGGAAATAGACGGAGTTGCCGCGCAGCCGCGCCTCGCGGTCCATCGCCGAGCCTTCGCGCACATAGGCTGCGACATCGGCAATGGCGACGGTGACAATATGGCCACCGATGTTTTTCGGGTCCGGATCAGGGGTGGCGTGCACCGCGTCGTCATGGTCCTTGGCATCCGCCGGATCAATCGTGACCAGCGGCACATGCCGCCAATCCTCGCGCCTGCCGGGGCCTGCGAGGGTGGCAGGCTTGGCGGCTTCCGACTCAGCCAAGGCTGTGGCGGGAAAGAGGTTGGGGATGCCGTGGGTGTGAATGGCGATCAGGCTGATGGCCTTCTCGGATTTGATCGACCCCATGCGCTCGGTCACGCGGCCTTCAACGAGGCCTAGGCGGTTTTTGCGATGGAGCGCCACGGCAACCAGATCGCCATCCTCCGCGCCGCCTTCCTCACCGGGTGGCACCATGATTTCGCGGCCCAGCGATTTTTTATCGACCGGCAACACCCGCCCGCCGCCTTGGGGTGAGGAGCGGAACTGGCCAATCGCCTGCGCCTTGTGTTTTTCGAGGATTTTGACCGGCCGGCCCGAATAGCGCGGCCCTTTCTCGCTCTCGGTCGCATCAATGCGCATCAGGACCCGATCACTAACGCCCGGAGCAGGCTGGCCGGGGCGCGCTTTGCGGCCAAGATGCACGTGAATGCGCGGCGCCTTGCCATGCGCTTCCTCGTCCCATTCGACGGGAACGGCGACCAGATCGCCATCGCGGTCGCGGCTGGTGATGTCGCACAGCGTCATGGGGGGCAAAAGGCCAGGGCGATGCAGCACCTTGCCGCGCTTGGCGACTTCACCCTCGGTTTCCAATTCTTTGAGCAGGGCTTTCAGCGCAATTCGCGCTTCGCCTTTGATGTTAAAGGCTTTTGCAATTTCACGTTTGCCGATTTTGGCGGGTCGCGGCTTCATTTTACCCGCGCCGCCGCGCGCATAAGTGGCCTCAGCCTCGCCCTTCAAATAGGCCAGAATCTCTTCACGTGTCGGCAGGCTTGCTGCCCCTTGCATCTCATACGGGTCCTTGGCCATGGGGCTTATGTGGCATGGCAGGGGGAGGAAGGGAAGGGGCCCCACCGAAGCAATTTTACCGTCCTTGCGAGCGATGAGCGAAGCAACCCAGATGATGGTTGTTCGATGAACTGCATTTTTTCGCTCTTGCAGCTCGTTGTAACCATGTGAAAACCGCTATTATGTGGCTTATCGCCTAACATCAGCTGGGTTGCTTCGCGTTCGCTCGCAATGACGATAAAAAAATGGCCGAGGGTTACCCGGCCATTTTACATTTTAAGCGCTTCGACGCTCGATCACGAGCAACCCGTGGTGCTACCGCACGTATCGCACTTCAAGCACGTGCCATTCCGCACCAGCGTAAAGTTGGCGCATTCTGGGCAGCTTTCGCCAACATAGCCCTTCATCTTGGCTTCCGCGCGGCGATCCATTCCGCCGCCTTGCTTGGCGGAACCGGCATTGGTGCCGGCTGCCGCGAAGGTGAGGTTGGCAAGCGTTGCTTCGCCTACCGTTAGCGTTTGCGGGATCACGCCCAATTGCTGCTCCAGCTCGCTTTTGAGCGCATTGGCACCAATCGATTGCGGGGCCGACATCGTGGTGGTGTTGCCACCCTGCATCACGGCGAAACGATCAGCCTTCGAGCGGACAAGACCGCGCGAGACTTGGCTTGGGATGAAGCCAGCGGGCGCCTTGCTCTCGTCCTCGCCCTTGCCGAGATCATTGCCGAGTGTTTCTGGCGAAACATGGGCCAAATCGGAACGGCCGAGATAGGAGATGGCCAATTCGCGGAAGACGTAATCGAGAACAGACGTCGCGCTCTTGATCGCGTCATTGCCCTGCACAAAGCCCGCAGGTTCAAAGCGGGTGAAGGTGAAGGCTTCGACATATTCTTCCAGTGGCACGCCGTATTGAAGGCCGAGCGAGATCGCGATGGCGAAATTGTTCATCAAGCTCCGGAAGGCAGCGCCTTCTTTGTGCATGTCGATGAAGATTTCACCAATGCGGCCATCTTCATATTCGCCGGTGCGGAGATAGACCTTGTGGCCGCCGACAACGGCTTTCTGGGTATAGCCCTTACGACGATCTGGCAGTTTATCGCGATCGCGGATGCGCTCGATGCGCTCCACAATCCGCTCGACGATCTTTTCAGCCGTTGCTGCGGCGCGGGCCGCCGCTGGCTGGGCGATGAGGGCTTCAACCGCATCATCCATCTCTTCATCATCATCTGAAATCAGCTGCGAGTTCAGAGGCTGCGAGAGCTTTGAGCCATCGCGATAGAGCGCGTTGGCCTTGAGCGCCAGCTTCCAGGAGAGGAGATAGGCGGATTTGCAATCCTCAACGGTTGCTTCATTCGGCATGTTGATGGTTTTGGAAATCGCACCCGAGATGAAAGGCTGGGCAGCCGCCATCATGCGGATATGGCTCTCGACCGAGAGGTAACGCTTGCCGATGCGACCGCATGGATTAGCGCAATCAAACACCGCGTAATGCTCAAGCTTCAAGTGAGGCGCGCCTTCCAGCGTCATCGCACCGCAGACATGGATATTGGCGGCTTCGATATCAGCCTTCGAGAAGCCCAAGAAAGGCAGAAGCTCGAAGGATGGATCTTCCAGCTTCTCGGCCGGCACTTTGAGCGCGCCGGTGAGGAAACCAGCATCGAGCGTCCACTTGTTGAAGACGAATTTGATGTCAAACGCCGAGCCTAGGCTCTTTTCAACTTTCTCAATCGTCGCGTCATCAAAACCCTTGGCGCGAAGCGTCGTGTGGTTGATGCCGGGGGCTTGGGCGAGCGAGCCGTGGCCAATCGCATAGGCCTCGATCTCGGCGATCTCGTTTTCGCGATAGCCCAAAGTGCGGAGCGCTTCCGGCACGGCCTGGTTGATGATCTTGAAGTAACCGCCACCGGCGAGCTTCTTGAACTTCACGAGCGCGAAATCAGGCTCGATGCCGGTCGTATCGCAATCCATCACAAGGCCGATCGTGCCGGTTGGCGCAATGACGGTGGCTTGGGCGTTGCGGAAGCCGTGCTTTTCGCCAAGCTTCAACGCCTTGTCCCATGCGGCTTTCGCGTGGGTGATGAGGCGGGTATCCTTGACTGAGGCGTGATCCAGCGGAACCGGATTGACGCTCAGGCCTTCATAACCCTGCGCTTCGCCATAAGCGGCGCGGCGGTGGTTGCGGATGACGCGGAGCATGTGCTGCGCGTTGCTCTTATAGCCGGGGAAGGGGCCAAGCTCGCCTGCCATTTCGGCAGATGTCGCATAGGACACGCCCGTCATGATCGCGGTGAGTGCGCCGCAGATCGCGCGGCCTTCGTCCGAGTCATACGGGATGCCGTTGGTCATCAGCAGGCCGCCAATATTGGCGAAGCCCAGACCCAGCGTGCGGTAGCGATAAGAGAGCTCGGCGATTTCCTTCGAGGGGAACTGCGCCATCAGTACCGAGACTTCGAGAACGATCGTCCAGAGGCGGACGGCATGCTCATAGGCTGCGATGTTGAACGTGCCGTCGCTATCCCGGAACTGAAGCAGGTTAAGGGAAGCGAGGTTGCACGCGGTATCGTCGAGGAACATATATTCCGAGCAGGGATTGGACGCGCGGATCGGGCCTGAGGCCGGGCAGGTGTGCCAGTCATTCATCGTCGAGTTGAAGTGCAGGCCTGGATCAGCCGATGCCCATGCGGCATAGCCAATCTGCTCCCACAAATCGCGGGCCTTCAAGGTCTTGTAGACCTTACCATCGGTGCGCTTGATCAGGTTCCAGTCGGAATCGCTTTCAACTGCGCGGAGGAACTCGTCTTTCAACGAGACGGAGTTGTTCGAGTTCTGGCCAGCGACCGTCAGGTAGGCTTCCGAATCCCAGTCGGTGTCATAGACGGGGAAATCGATTTCCTTGTAGCCTTGCTTGGCGAACTGGATGACGCGCTTGATGTAGTTGTCAGGCACGGAAACGCGGCGGGCGAGCTTGATCTCGCGCTTGAGCGCTGGGTTTTTCTCCGGATCAAAGCAGCTGTCTTCCGGGCCATCGCAATTGATGCAGGCCTTCATGACGGCTTTGAGGTGCTTGGAGACGAGCTTGGAGCCGGTAACAAGAGCTGCGACCTTTTGCTCTTCCTTCACCTTCCAGTCGATATAGGCTTCGATATCGGGATGGTCGACGTCAACCACCACCATCTTGGCCGCGCGACGCGTGGTGCCGCCCGACTTGATCGCGCCAGCTGCACGGTCGCCGATCTTGAGGAAGGACATCAAGCCCGAGGATTTGCCGCCGCCGGCGAGCTTCTCGCCTTCGCCGCGCAACATCGAGAAGTTGGAGCCGGTGCCCGAGCCATACTTGAAGAGGCGGGCTTCGCGGACCCAGAGGTCCATAATGCCGCCTTCATTGACGAGATCGTCGTCCACGCCTTGGATAAAGCAGGCATGCGGCTGCGGATGCTCGTAAGAGGATTTTGACTTCGTCAGCTTGCCGGTTTTGAAATCGACATAGTGATGGCCCTGTGACGGTCCATCAATGCCATAGGCCCAATGCAGGCCCGTGTTGAACCATTGCGGCGAGTTCGGCGCGACCATCTGGCGGGCGAGCATATAGCGCTGCTCGTCGAAGAAGGTCTGCGCATCGTCCTCGGACTTAAAATAGCCGCCCTTCCAGCCCCAATAGGTCCAGCAACCGGCAAGGCGATCAAACACCTGCTTGGCGCTCATCTCCGAGCCAAAACGCTCGTTCTCGGGCAGCTTGGCGAGTTTGGCCTCATCGGGCACCGAGCGCCACAGGAAGGAAGGAACATCGTTTTCCTCCACGTTCTTCAAATGCTTTGGCACGCCCGCTTTGCGGAAATATTTCTGCGCCAAAACGTCAGCAGCCACCTGGCTGAACGCCTCTGGCACATCGATGTTTTCCAGACGGAACACAATGGAGCCGTCAGGATTGCGGATTTCGCTTGTAGCCGACTTGAAAGCAATCCCGGAATAGGGGGAGACGCCAGCTTTGGTGAAATATCGCTCGATCCGCATGTTCGTAACGCCCTTAATAATAACGGGACACAGCCCGCGGAGCCGAAATCCGGCCCCAAGTCCACAAAAATTGTTTTTCCATGCCGACTGATCCCCTATCCACAAATGCGGTAAGGGTCAGCAGGTCATTATGCCGATGAACGGGTCCATCGGGTATCAGCCCCTTTAGGGCAACGCGAACCGGTAAAACCTGTTCCGCCGGTGCGCCCAGATAACGGGATTTGCGTTCTTTCGGCCTTCGCACACGCAACGCGTCCGACCATCCAGTGCAATAGAACAGGACCGTAAAACTGCCCCATCATCCCGTCAAGCTCCAATCAAGGTTTAGCGTCTGTAATTCATCATATAACTATATGTTGTGGGTAAGTGTTAACAAACGGTGAATAAGCCATCGTTGATCAACAAGTGTCAGATTCTTAAAGAGAATTTCCCGACACACCCGTCAGGTGTGATCTTTCTTCTTAAAACCTTGGCGGGTGGACGGGCAAAAATCGGCGCCACGATTCGGCCGCTCAGGGGTGATTTATCCCTACCAAACGAACAACGCCCGCGAATCGCGGGCGTTGTGAATCGAAAGCGGTAGGGCTGGTTCGCGGGCGGCTTTAGCAGCTCACTTTGCCACAGAGTCGTACCGACTTGATCGCAGAGGAGAGGGCGTCTTGGCCAACGGCACCGACAATAACACCATCGCCGACGACGAAAGAGGGAGTGCCGCCAATTCGAAGGGCATCGGCGGCGTGCATGGTTGCTTCAATCAAAAGCTTTGCTTCGCCCGACTCCATGTCTTTCGTTAGCGCCGTCATATCGGCTCCAAGATCGCGGGCCGCTTGCAGCGCGGTGTCTTTACCAACACGGCCGCGCGCAGACAGCAGTTTTTGATGGAAGGCCATATATTGATCGGCCTTCAATTGCTTGCGAACAGCGAGTGCAACCAAAGAGGCCTCAACGGAATCCGGTCCGAGAACCGGAAAATCACGCAAAACAAGCCGTAACTTGGGATCGCTCTTTAAAAGAGCCTGAATGTCCGTGAGAGATTTTTTACAATAGCCGCAATTATAATCGAAGAATTCCACCAGCGTAATATCGCCATTGGGGTTGCCGAGCACGACGCCATTTTCGGCTTTAACCAGATTGCCCGACAGCGACGTTAGTGCCGACTTCTGGGCGTTCGTTTCAGCATCCTTCTGTTTTTGATCGAGTGCGTTCAAGGCTTCTTGGATTACCTCTGGATGCGATACGATATAGGCACGAACGAGCTCGCCAATTTCCCCTTTACGGGCATCGGAAAGGGGTTCGTCGGCCCATACAGCGGTTGACGTTGCCAGGAGGAAAATTCCCCCAAAGAGACAGGCATGACGGCGGAACTTAGACATAAGCATCTCCAAAGGGCTTAATTAAACCGCTTTACACGGTAATTCAGAATATCGTCAGCTTTAAGTGCCGTGGGGGAACCGGCAGGCAACAGCTTTTTGGCCTTTGCTGCATGGTTTACGGCAGATTGTTGGTCGCCGATCAAAAAGGCTTCTTGGGCAGCGCTATATTCGGCCATTCCGATATTGTCACTGTTGCCGTAGGCGATGGAAAGACTTTGCCAGATATCGGGGTCTTCGGGCTCACGTTGTGCAGCATTGGATAATTCGCCGATGGCGCTATTCAGGTTCGCCCGATCCCCCGTTGCCAGCAAAGCGCGTCCCAAAAGTGCCCGGATCAAGCCCGCATTAGGCTCCAGAGTCACCGATCGGCGCAAGGCTGCCACCGCCTCGTTGGCTTGGCCGAATTCGAGCAGAACTTGACCTTTCAATTCCCAAAAATAAGGATTTTCCGGTTTGCTTTTGATCAGATCATCAATGCCGGCTAAGGCCTCGGTTGTCTTTTTATAGCGATAATCAAGGATGGCGTGGGCGTATCGCGCGGGTATCGACGTATCCGTGACCGGATATTTTCGGCTTACCTCGTCCGGTTTGCCGACGAAGCCAACTAATTTGGCCCTCATCAGCTCATGCCTGAATTGCAGTTCAGCTGAATCTTTGACGTTGTAATAGGGGCTTGCCGTCGCAAGAGTCGTCAGATTGGCAATTCGGTCCTGCGGCATCGGATGGCTCATCAGATAGGGATCCACCCCTTCTGTCTTGAACATCATGTCATCACTAAGCCGTTTAAACGTATCGAGGAGTCCTTTTGGTGATTGCGAGGTCATATCAAGATATTTGATCGCGGCCCGATCGGCGGCCTGCTCTTCTCCGCGTTGATACGCGAGCAGCGTTCGGCCTGCTAATTCCTGTGCCCCCATCATGACGCCAACGCCGCCATTGGCGGTATTGGATGTCCGACTGCTGGCCCCTGCGATCATCGCTCCGGCGCCTAAGAGCAAACCGGCCGTTGCCAGCATCTGTGCGGTGGCCATTTGTTCGCGTTGAAGGGTCAAATGTCCGCCCGCTACATGCCCTGACTCGTGAGCAATGACGCCAATAATTTCATTCGGCGTCCGTGAGTCCATCAAGGCGCCAATATTGACGAACATTCTTCGGCCACTGGTAACAAACGCATTGAACGTCCGGTCATCGATCAACGCAATGCGGATCGAGCCTTTGTTGATGCCGGCGGCGTTGAAAATCGGCGCGGAATAATCCCGGAGCAAGTTTTCGATTTCAGTATCGCGGATAACGCCATGCCGTCCCGATTGCGCCAACACCGGGGATGGACTTTGTCCGCTGCCAACGGCAAAGGCTAATAGGCCGACGCCCATACGTTTGATCCACGCCCGCATTTGTAGTGAAGCTCTCATGTTCTGACCTATTTAATTCGAGCGAACGTTGCGGCTATTTGTCTGACGCGTCAATTTAATCCGTCTAAAGAAGTTCCGTTATAAGGTCAGAATCGCGGCATAAGAAGGGCAGGGAAAGGGACTCTGGGGTCTTTAGCGGCATCCCTTGCCCAAATCCGCCTTTGCCCTTACATCTCGCCGCCGCGAACAGGGGCATATCATGACAAGCGACTTCCAGCCTAAATCCGATTTTCTCCGCGTATTGTCCGATCGCGGGTTCATTCATCAGTGTTCCGATTTCGCTGGTCTGGATGAAAAAGCCCGAAAGGGTCGGATTACGGCCTATGTTGGCTATGATTGCACGGCGTCATCCCTGCATATCGGAAATCTGATTTCGGCCATGATGTTGCATTGGCTTCAGCAAACCGGTCACCGTCCAATTACTTTGATGGGCGGCGGAACGACCCGTGTCGGTGATCCATCGGGCAAGGATGAAACGCGCAAGCTTTTAACGGTTGAACAGATCGAGGCCAACAAAGACAGCATCAAGGGCGTGTTTGGTAAGTTGCTCACTTACGGTGCCGACGGCAATGGCGCCATTATGGTCGACAATGCGGAATGGCTGACCAAGCTCAACTACATTGATATGCTTCGAGATGTCGGACGTCATTTTTCGATCAACCGCATGTTGTCGATGGATTCCGTTAAACTTCGGCTGGATCGCGAACAAGAATTATCGTTCATCGAATTTAATTACATGATCCTGCAGAGCTATGATTTCGTTGAGCTTTCACGGAATTATGATTGTTGCTTGCAGATGGGCGGCTCCGATCAATGGGGCAATATTGTGAATGGCGTGGATTTGGGCCGTCGTATGGGCGCACAACAACTCTATGCTTTAACGACACCCCTTCTGACGACGGCATCGGGTGCCAAGATGGGCAAGACGGCATCGGGCGCGGTGTGGCTTAATGCCGATATGTTCAGCCCCTATGACTATTGGCAATTCTGGCGGAATACGGAAGACGCCGACGTTACGCGGTTCCTGAAGCTGTTTACGACCTTGCCACTGGATGAAATTGCGCGGCTCGCAACGCTAGGCGGTGCCGAAATCAACGAGGCTAAGAAAGTGTTGGCGACCGAGGCAACCGCACTGCTCCATAGCCGTGCTTTAGCCGACGAGGCGGCGGAAACCGCGCGGCAGACTTTCGAGCAAGGTGGCGCTGCTGAAACCTTGCCGACGGTGACCGTGGCATCGGCTGAATTGTCGGGCGGAGTCGGTGTTCTGGCTGCGTTCGTAATGGCAGGATTGGTTGCCTCAACGGGTGAGGCGCGGCGTCTCATTCAAGGCGGCGGGTTGCGCGTTAACGATGAGGCCCTTTCCGATCCCCGCGCCATGCTCGATCCGAGCCATTTGCGCGACGGTGCCATCAAATTGTCGATGGGTAAGAAAAAACACGTTTTGCTTAAGGCTGAGTAGGTGCGATTGGGGCCGGGGGCAATTTTGAAGGCGGTGTTTCTTCCGTTGGCCCGCCGGCCTGAAAGAGTTTTCTAAAGATACCGGGTGCCACAGCGGACAGGGGATTATAGGTCACTTCGGGAGAAACGAGGGGCCCATAGGCGTGGTAATTAATCGAGAAAAGACCTTCGTTCTCGCCACCTAATAATTTGCCAACGAGAGGGATTTTGTTCAGCAGATTATTGACAAGATAAGCGGGAACGACAGCGCCGTTCAAATCCACGGTGCTTTTAGAATAGTCGATGGTTCCTGCTACCGTGCCGCCCAGAACGGGGCCGGACATCACACCGTCCTTGATGGCGATTTTGCCCGAGCCAACCGAGAAAACCGCATTGAGACGGGTAAACTGGACGTTTTTAGGGTCTGTTACAATCGCGCGACCACCCGGAGCACCTGCTCGTGCGTTCAAATCCGAAATTGCCGCTTCATCGAGAATAGCGAAGCGCTTGATGGACAATTCGCCTTCCAGCGGTTCGCCGGACGTGGCCAGTTGCAGGCTCAGTGCGCCGGAGTTCATCCGCTTATACAAATCGGTAAACCGCAGCAAAGCACCTGCATCAGCGCTTTGAATGATGATAACGGGTTGGCCCGCTTCCGAGCGCGCTTGCTGGCTGATGATAGGCTGTTGGCCGGAGCGGGCATCAAGATGCAGATCCTTGAGCATCCCACCCCGGGTTAGGGCGTGCAAATCCACGCCTTTGATAATTTCGCCGTTAAAGCCCGATAAATTGGCGATCTTGAGATCAAGTTCTAAATCTTGACTGATGCTTCCCGGTGCATGAGATGTCGAGAAGGCCGTTTTGATCAGGGCCCGACCGTCGAACGTATCGCCCAGAATTCCGATCTTATAGCCCGAAGCCGTTTTTTCCAGCGTTGCGGAGACTTTGTCGGCGGGATTAATCCGCAAGGACGATAGATTAGCCGAATGCAACACACCATCCGCCCCGATTTCAGCCTTGCCTTTGAGCAGAAGATTGGCGTCATCGATCACCAGATCATCAAGGTGGATGGCTTCCTCTGGCGTGAGGGCTATTGCGAAGGTAGCCTTTTGAGATTTGCCCGCCGGACGGTTCCAGCCTGGAATGAGGCCTGAGACTGACGCTTTGGTCAGATCAAGCTCGCCTTTTCCTTTGACTTTTTTGCCGCCAAGACCTTTGAGCGCCAGCGACAAAGTAACGGGTCCCGTCAACTGACCGCTGGTTTTCAGCCCCTTTTTCTCGCGCAATGCATCATCGATGATCATCGTTACGTTGGCGTCGCGCACCGTGGCACCATTGGGTTGGTGCATATCAAACTCCGCCGGTGCGCCGCCCAGCAACCCTTGTCCCTTGAGCGTCAACCCTTGGGCATTGGCGATAACATGGACGCTGCCATTTTCTAGACTATCGGCTCCGAAAGCGTTTTCGACCCGGAGATCAGTGAGATCACCCTCGGCCGAAATTTGAATATCGGACGGTTTGATGTCAGGCTTTTGGGGAAAGCCTATTTTAACCGACATTGCCACAGCGCCACCGGATTTCGTGGGATCGAGTGGCGGCGTCGAGATGTTTCGCATCATATCAGAGCGAAGGGCGGTGGCGAAATCGGGTACCGAGCCGGTGAAGCGAAAATTGATATCGGCTAAGGTCGGAACGAGCGAGGTGTCGTGGACGCGATAGGTGCCGTCAACCAACGTCAGGACGTGGGTGTCGCCGAGATCAATCGAACCGGATGTGATGTCGACTCCCACTTTTTGGCCCGTCACATGAACAATACCTTCGAGATGGGTCAGGGGAGGGAGCCCCTTGTCTGCCCGAAGTGTGGCGTTGCTGAGGGAAAGATCGAGAGCAACGGACGCATCGGGAATGATATCTTTCGTCACGGCCGCATGTAGACCATTGGGATCAAGATCGAGCCGGTACGAACCCTCCGTAACCGTGCCACCCAGTACAGCCTCGCCAAGATAAGTGCGCACTTCCGGAACGAGAAACGACGGCCAAAGCGCGAGCAGCGCAAGGCCGCTCGACTGGTGCGTGGTAACATCAAGCTTGAGTCCATCGCGGCCATCGGCCGCGCCGATCAAGGCACTGCCTGAGAGCGCCAATTCCGGTCCCTTTACGTCAAACGACGCGATGCGGACAGCTTTGAACCCTGGCTCGACGGCACCTTTAATCGTTAGGCTGTCAATGCCGACGGGTTGCCGACCAACCGCGTCGGCCATCAGGGTTGCCCCTTCGCTGCGCAGCGAAAAGCGCCAGCCATCCAGCGGCGTCTTGGGAATGACGATATAGCCGCTGATCTGCCAATGGGTGTCGCCACTTGCAAAACTGATCACGGGCAGAACGACGCGGCTACCATCGTCGGCGAGGGCAAATTCGCCATGGACCTCGTCGACCTTGATCGGCGGTGCTTTTGGATCGTCCAAAATTAAGGTGGCGCGGCCGCCGGTAATGGCACCCGAGAGTCCGGTCAAAACGCTATCTTTGTCGACATCGACGGCGATGTCGAGCGATAGCGGCATATCGGTTTTAACCGGAATCGTTCCTTGCTCGGCAAAGCCCAATAGCTCGGATATGGCAATATCCTTGGTTTGCATCGCGAGATGGCGGGCTTCGCCCGGTTTCCCCGTCAGCTTGCCATTCGCCGACCAAACGCCATGTTCGCCCTGCGCGCTCAGCGCGATCCGTTCGGACCCGTCGCTGCTCCGATCGAAAGCGAGCGTGAGATCGCGGTAACGCACCTGCCGGTTACGCCTCTGGTCGTCAATTCGCAAAATGCCGTTCCGGACGAGCGCGTGGTCCAGCAGTCCTAAAAGACCGGCCTGCGATGAAACCGCGTCAATAAACGCGCCGATCGCCAACGGCGGAGGGGCAGTAGTTGACGCTGCATCCGGCTCCATCGTTGGCTCGGCTTTTGGCATAAGAGGTAAAGCCGCAGCGTCGGAAGGTTCGCCGGATTCCTCCGATATCGAGACCGATCCGTCAGGTTTGATGGTCATAGCGATGAGGAGGCCGGTGAGATCAATATCCCGCGGTACAAGGCGGCCAATGAGCAGCGAGAGGCCGTCAAAACCAATTTCCGCCTTGGGTGTAACCAGGATCGGTTTGTCGGTATCGTCTTTGATCACGAGCCCGCTGACCGACAGCCGCAAGCCACCGACGACCTCGCTGATTTCCGCGGATGAGAGCGATACAGAAAAGCCCGCGGGCATCCGGCTCTGGATACCCGTGGCAATCTGGCGCGTCATGACGTCATAATTGATGGGGCCTTGCGAGAGTTGCCAGACGAAAAATCCCGCAGCTGCGCCGACAACAAGAATGAGAACGGCCAAAATCTCCGCGACCAGTTTGATCCCGTGCATCGAGAGGTGGAAGGTCCAATGCCGTTTGCGTTTGACGCGGCCCAGCACGCCGGACGCGCGCGGCGGCGTAACCGGAGCGTCGAGGTCGTGTTGGGCCTCGTTCGGGTGTGCGGGATCCGGCAAGTCAGTCATTCAATCCAAAACCACCTTCAAAAAGCGATGCGCGCTATTCGAATCCACGCTTGAGATGAAAGCGATCTGATACCAACGCAAGTGCGTAACTTTAACCATTGCGATTGATTCGATGAAAGGAATGCACCATGGCTCACGCTCTATCTGTCGGCGATATTGCCCCAGATTTCACACTGCCTGCCGATGGCGGTGCGGAAATTTCTCTATCGTCCTATCGTGGCAAGAACGTGGTACTGTATTTCTATCCTAAAGATGACACGTCCGGTTGTACCAAAGAAGCTATTGAATTCAACGGATTGAAGGCTGATTTTGACAAGGCCAATACCGTGATTATCGGCTTGTCTCCCGATAGCGCCAAGAGTCATGACAAGTTTAAGGCCAAATACGGGCTGGGTTTCGCGCTTGCCGCCGATGAAAGCAAATCGGCGCTTGAGGCCTATGGTGTATGGGTCGAAAAGAGCATGTATGGCCGCAAATATATGGGCGTCGAACGCACCACGGTTTTGATCGGCGTCGATGGCACGATCAAGGCCATCTGGCCGAAGGTGAAGGTCGACGGCCACGCGGCAGAGGTCCTGAAGGCCGCGAAACAGGCGTAAATTCGGACCGCGATGCTCCCGCCTCGCTTTTCAAAGAATACGCGCTGTCGGGAGGGGTGATGTTTTCCACCCCTCGCATCATCGTGATGTTTGCTCTGCGGCCTAATCGAGCCGGAACTTTGCCAATTCACGGTGCTCGCCGTGGATGCGGCGGACGGTACCGGTGATCGAGCGGTACACAATCGTCTCGGTTTCAATCACCTCGCGATGAAACCTGACGCCGTGCATCAAAGCGCCATCGGTGACGCCTGTGGCGGAAACGATGACGTCGTCGGAAGCCAATTCGGCCATGTCGTATTTGCGTCTCGGATCAGCCACGCCCATGCCGCGGGCGCGGTCGATTTTGGCTTGGGTGTCGAGCACGAGACGGCCCTGCATCTGGCCCCCGACGCATCGCAAGGCTGCAGCCGCCAACACGCCTTCTGGCGCACCACCGCTGCCGAGATAGAGGTCAATGCCGGTAAAGGATTGCATCGCTGTGAAGATAACACCCGCAACGTCGCCATCCGTAATCAGACGAACCGAGGCACCGGTGCTGCGTACCGCCTCGATGAGGGCGCTGTGGCGCGGACGGTCGAGGATTAGGACGTTAAGTTCGTGTGGCTTGACCCCTTTGGCTTTGGCCAAAGCATGGATATTGTCGACGGGCGATACATCGAGATCGACTACGCCTTTGGCGTAACCCGGACCAATGGCGATTTTGTCCATATAAACATCGGGCGCGTAAAGTAGAGATCCCGCAGGTGCCATCGCCATCACGGCAATCGCGCCGGGCATGTCTTTGGCGCAGAGCGTGGTGCCTTCCAACGGATCGACCGCGATATCGACCTTCGGGCCGGTGCCGTTGCCGACCTTTTCGCCGATAAACAACATTGGCGCTTCATCACGTTCGCCTTCGCCGATCACAATGCGGCCGTCAATTGGCAGTTTGTTTAATTCGCGCCGCATCGCGTCGACGGCGGCTTGATCGGAGGCCTTTTCATCGCCACGTCCGCGCCAACGGGCGGCGGAAACAGCGGCGCGTTCGGTAACGCGCACGAGTTCCATCGACAGAATGCGCTCAATGACCTCTTTCGGGTGGACATGAATATCGCTGTCTTGGCTCACGGAATTGAACTCCAGGGGGGAATGTCGACAGGGCCTTAACCCCGTTCGATGCGAATAAGTTGCGGAGGCTCTGCTATATGGCCGTCCGCGATCATCGCGTCGAGTGCTTTTCGGATCGCTTCTTCGGTTGTCGCGTAGGTAATAAGAACAACGGGCACCGGTTCGCCGGATTTGCCGGTCGGATCGGCAGCGCGCGACGCAGGTGGGCGCTTTTGCACGATGCTTTCGAGGGAGATCGATTGTTCGGCCATCCGCGTCGCAATGCCGGCGGCAGCACCTGGTCGGTCACGGGCGGCGAGACGGATATAATAGCCGCCTTCATGGCGCTGCATTGGCGCGCGATCTAAAACCGCCAGAGCCGAGGCAGCCATACCCAGGGGAGGCAACACAATGCCACGTGCAATATCGACACAATCGGATAGGACTGACGAGGCGGTGGCGTTGCCGCCAGCACCCGGGCCGACCAGCGTCAATTCGCCTACCGGATCGGCGGCGACATTAACGGCGTTGGTAACGCCCATAACCTGAGCAATAGCCCAACCTTTCGGAACCATGGTGGGGTGGACGCGCTGCTCAATACCTGTGGCCGTGCGCTCGGCGACGCCCAACAATTTGATGCGATAACCCAATTCATCCGCCATAACGAGATCAAGCGGGGTGATCGAAGCAATGCCTTCGACATAGACCGCATCGGCGTCGATCGCGGTGCCGAAAGCGAGGCTGGCGAGGATCGACAATTTATGCGCGGTATCGAAGCCGCCGACATCGAAGGTGGGATCGGCTTCCGCATAACCCAATCGTTGCGCATCAGCCAGACATGCATCGAATGTGAGGCCTTCGAGCTCCATGCGGGATAAAATATAATTGCAAGTGCCGTTCAAAATGCCCGATACCCGCGTCACCTGATTGCCGGCCAGCGACTCGCGTAAGGTTTTGACGATCGGAATACCGCCAGCGACCGCGGCTTCGAAATTCAATGCCACCTGATGGCGTTCCGCCAATGCGACCAAAGCCGAGCCATGCTTGGCCAGCAGCGCTTTATTGGCCGTGATGACATGTTTGCCCGACGAAAGCGCCGCTTCAACAGCTTCTTTCGCGGTGCCATCGGCTCCACCAATCAGTTCGACGACGCAATCGACATGGTCCGAGCTGGCTAAGGCCACCGGATTGTCAAACCATTCAACGCCGCTCACATCAATGCCCCGGTCGCGTTTGCGATCCCGCGCCGATACCGCGGTGACACGCATCGTCCTCCCACTGCGCTTGGCGATCGCCGTGCCGTGGAGATGAAGCGCCTGAAACACGGAAGCACCAACCGTGCCGAGGCCAAGGATACCGATACGAAGGGGAGCAGTCATGTCATATTCCGGAAGGAGGAGGGGGCTACTTAGAGTAAAACTTACCGCGGGAGAAGGTTGTGCAACGTTTTATCGGCGGAATCGAGAAAGCGGCGGATATTGCGTGCGGCTTGGCGGATCCGTTGCTCGTTTTCAACAATGGCAATGCGCACGTGGTCATCGCCATATTCACCAAAGCCAATACCGGGCGCGACCGCCACATCGGCCTTTTCGACGAGAAGTTTGGAAAATTCGAGGCTGCCAAGTGCCGTAAACGGCTCTGGAATTTTCACCCACGCGAACATCGACGCGCCGGGGGGATCGATCTCCCATCCGGCATGGCCGAAACTTTCAACGAGGGCGTCGCGGCGATTTTTATACGTTGAACGCATCTCGCGGATGCAGTCGTCGGGTCCGTTCAATGCCGCTGTCGCTGCGACTTGAATGGGCGTAAAGGCGCCATAATCGAGGTAAGATTTAACGCGAGCTAAAGCCGCGATCAGTTTTTCATTGCCGACCGCAAAGCCCATCCGCCAGCCGGCCATGGAGAAAGTTTTGGACATGGAGGTAAATTCAACGGTCACATCCATGGCACCTGGTACCTGCAAGACCGAGGGCGGCGGATTGGCGTCGTCAAAATATACCTCGGCATAGGCCAAGTCCGAGAGCAGGATTAACTCATGCTTTTTGGCAAAAGCGACGAGATCCCGGTAAAAATCAAGCGAGGCGATAAAGGCCGTTGGATTAGCCGGATAGCAGGTGACGAGCGCAATCGGCTTGGGGATCGAATGGGCCACCGCGCGCTCAATTTGGCGGAAAAAATCCTCGTTTGGCTCGGCTGGAACGGAGCGGATAACGCCGCCCGCCATTAAGAAGCCGAAGGCGTGGATCGGATAGGACGGGTTGGGCACCAAGACAACATCGCCCGGTGCTGTGATGGCCTGTGCCATATTGGCGAAGCCCTCTTTTGAACCCAAGGTGGCGATCACCTGAGTGTCTGGATTAAGGGTGACGCCGAAGCGGCGCTCGTAATAAGCGGCCTGCGCTTTTCTCAAGCCTGGAATGCCGCGCGAGGCCGAATACCGATCGGTGCGGGGCTTGCCGACCGTTTCGACGAGTTTTTCGATGACATGCTTCGGTGCCGGCAAATCCGGATTGCCCATTCCGAGATCGATGATATCGGCGCCACGGTTACGCGCGCCCGCCTTGATCCGGTTGACTTGTTCGAAAACATAAGGAGGAAGGCGTTTAATGCGATGAAAATCGGCCATGGCTGCACCTGTGATCAAAAGGTGGGAAGGATTATTGATGTCCGCTTAGCACGACCTATTGTCGGTTTCACGCAAGTTTTTGACGGATTGGTCATAAAAATGCTACGATGAACGGATCCTTATGGCGTTACACCCGCTGCCGTTGCGTTTTTCTGACGGGATACTTCCAATTCGTCTTCAAGGGCTTTCAATTCGGCAGGTGTCAGCTTCTTGGCTTTAACCGTCGGTTCGGCCGGGGTGACGCCGACCGGCAGATAGTCCAGATTGCCCTGCGGTCGTGACGCTTTGACAAAATCGGCTGCTTCGGGCGGGTTCGTTGCAAAGCCGGCCCAGACAGCCATCGCGCGCAACGGTGACGAATTTTCCGAAGCCTGCTCGTGGCTGGTTGTCGCGCAAGCGGCCAAGAGCGACAGCGAGGCAATGAGTATCGCGTGTTTAAGAACAAATCTCATGAACGGTCCGAACCGGCGGCCAAGTTAATTATTTTTATATACGACCAATTTCTTTGTTCGACGAGCCCTTAATCCGCGCTAGGATAAATTCCAAATGCGCCGTTATGATAATGGACGTTATTCAATGTGGCTGGGGAACCCGATGGTGTCTGAGACTGAAAAGCCCTTTCCGGTGTTACCGGTCCCGGATTATGAAGTGCTTGCGAGCAATACGGCTCGTTTGATGGAAGAGCTCGGTCACGCCACGGCTGCATCGATGAAGCCCATCGAGGAAGGCCGCGCAAAGCCCGGTGTTTCCGATGAAGTCAGCGATTTTGTCAAAACAATCGGTCAGGTCGTTGAGCATATTGCATCGGATCCGCAGCGGTTGATCATGGCGCAGACAACCTTGACGAAGGGATTTTTGGATCTCTGGGCCAATAATCTGCGCCGGGTTCAAGGCGAAACGGTAGCTCCGGTGGCGGAACCTGATAGCGGTGACAAACGGTTTAGAGATCCAGAATGGACTGAAAACCCTGTTTTTGACTTCGTCAAACAGGCCTATTTGATCACAACCCGTTGGGCGGACGGCCTAGTCCAGCAAGCGGATGATATGGACGAGCACACCAAGCACAAAGCAAAATTCTATGTGCGGCAGCTTTCCAGCGCCCTCTCGCCGACCAATTTTGTGGCGACCAATCCGGAGTTGCTCCGCACGACGCTAGCACAAAACGGCGACAATCTTGTGCGTGGTATGCAGATGATGGTCGAGGATATTAAGGCGGGCGAGGGAACCCTCAAGCTTCGGCAAACTGAACCGGGTGATTTCAAGGTCGGCGTAAATTTGGCAACGACTCCTGGTAAAGTCGTGCTTCGGAACGATCTCATTGAACTCATTCAATATGCGCCGTCGACGGAAACAGTTTACAAGCGGCCGCTTTTCATCGTGCCGCCATGGATCAATAAATTTTACATTCTCGATCTTAATCCGGACAAAAGTTTTATCCGCTGGGCCGTTGCGCAGGGATTGACAGTATTTGTGGTTTCATGGGTCAACCCCGATGCGCGGCAAGCCGAAAAGAGCTTCGAAGATTACATGCACGAAGGCATTTTTGCGGCACTCGATGCGATCGAGAAAGCGACGGGCGAGCGCGATGTCACCGCGATGGGGTATTGTGTCGGCGGCACGCTGTTGTCGGTCGCTCTGTCCTATATGGCAGCCGTTGGCGATAAGCGGATCTCGAGCACGACGTTCTTGACCACGCAGGTCGATTTCAAGAATGCGGGTGATCTCAAGGTCTTTGTTGATGAGGAACAGATTCAGAATCTTGAAGAGAAAATGGATGTTCGGGGCTATCTCGAAGGCAACAGCATGGCGTCGGCCTTCAATATGTTGCGACCGAACGATCTCATTTGGCCGTATGTGGTGAATGTCTATTTGAAAGGCGAGCATCCTTTCCCCTTCGATTTGCTGTATTGGAATTCGGATTCAACCCGGATGCCAAAAGCCAATCACTCGTTCTATTTGCGGAATTGCTATCTTGATAACAAATTGTCTGCGGGCCAGATCACGATGGGCAATGTGCGGCTCGATCTCTCGCGCGTGACGATGCCGATTTATAATTTTGCCGCGCGAGAAGATCATATCGCACCGGCAAAATCGGTATTTGTCGGTTCCCAATATTTTGGCAGCAATGTTACCTTTGTTATGGGGGGGTCCGGCCATATTGCCGGTGTGATTAATCCGGCGAGCAAGCCAAAATATCAATTTTGGACGGGTGGTCCGCCGAAAGGCGAATTTGAAGATTGGGTATCCAAGGCCAAGGAGACGCCCGGATCGTGGTGGCCCAACTGGTTGCAATGGGTGACCGAACAGGCTCCCGAAAAGGTAAAGGCCCGCAAGCCTGGCGGACGGTTCAAGACGCTGGGCGACGCGCCCGGAACCTTTGTATCGGTCCGCTCTTAAGGCCTGAGAACCGTGCATGCCTCATGACCGTCGCGAGGGCTTGTCGGCGGGCGTGGAAACCGTCAGATTGCGATCGAGCCAATACCCCATCTTTGTTTCGAGGAAATGACCGATGAAATTAGTCCGCTTTGGTGCCGCAGGCCATGAAAAGCCCGGCCTTGTTGATGCCGATGGCACGATCCGTGATTTATCCGCCCATGTCTCCGATATCAATGCGGATACGCTTTCGCCAGCCTCGCTCGCAAAATTGAAGGCGATTGATCCAAAAAGCCTGCCTGTGGCACCCGCTGGTTCGCGGATGGGCTCGTGCGTTGCGCGTCCGGGCAATTTCATTGCGGTTGGTTTGAATTATGCCGATCACGCGGCTGAATCGAACCTGCCCGTGCCTGAGCAGCCTATTCTATTCAATAAAGCCCCGAATTGCGTGCAGGGTCCCGATGACGTGATCATCATTCCGAAGGGTTCGGAAAAGACCGATTGGGAAGTCGAGCTCGCAATCGTGATCGGCAAGACTGCGCTTTATATCGACGAAAAAGATGCGCTCGATTATGTCGCTGGATTTTGTGTCTGCAACGATATTTCGGAGCGCGCTTTTCAGACCGAGCGGGGCGGCCAATGGATGAAGGGCAAAGGTTCACCAACCTTCGGCCCTATCGGCCCATGGCTCGTGACCACCGATGAAATCAAGGATGTGCAGAATTTGCACATGTATCTCGATCTCAATGGTAAGCGGGTGCAGGACGGTAACACGAAGACGATGGTGTTCGGCGCTGCCCATATTGTGGCCTATATTTCGCAATTCTTGCAGCTTGATCCGGGTGACGTGATTACTACGGGCACACCTCCCGGCGTTGGCATGGGTATGAAGCCTCCGGTTTACCTGAAGGCGGGTGACACAATGGTCGTCGGCATCGAAGGGTTGGGCGAACAGCACCAGACGGTGGAAGCCTATAAGGGCTAAGCTTTTAGCGAATTGCGAATGGGGACGTAGCGAATAGGACCGCAAAACCCTATTCGCTACGCGCTATTGGCTATTCGCTAACTTTTGACTCCGCTAAACTATCCCGATGAGTCGTCCTTTCCTTGGTATCGAGCGGTCCGTTACCGACCGCGTGTGGCATGATCGGCTGGATGATGCCGGCAGGGCCACCGCCCTTAATCTTGTCCAAGGCTACGGTCTGGACGACATGCTTGCCCGCGTTCTGGCCGGACGAGGCGTTGTTGCCTCGGATTTGCCCGCTTATCTGGAGCCGCGGCTGCGCGACCTTATGCCTGATCCATCCATTTTGATGGATATGGATGTAGCAGCAGATCGGTTGGCTGATGCTGTCATGCAGCGCGAGACGGTGGCTATTTTTGGCGATTATGACGTTGACGGGGCCTGTTCTACCGCGCTGTTGGCAAGCTATTGGGATGCGGTGGGTGTTCCGCGCCTGATTCATATCCCGGATCGTCTGATTGAAGGGTATGGTCCCAACAGCGAAGCGGTGCGCCAATTGCATGCCAATGGTGGCCAGCTTCTGGTGACGGTCGACTGTGGCACGACGAGCCATGAGCCCATTGCTGAAGCCGGACGCTTGGGCATGGACACGCTGGTGCTGGATCACCACCAAGCGCCCGTTGAATTGCCGGCAGCCTTCGCGATTGTTAATCCCAATCGGCAGGATGATCTGTCTGGCCTCGGCCATCTGTGTGCGGCCGGTGTGGTTTTTATGACGCTCATTGCCTTAAGCCGGACGCTTCGGCGTAGGGGCTATTGGGAAGGGCGACGCGAGCCCGATCTGATCGCAAGTCTCGATCTCGTCGCTTTGGGCACCGTGGCGGATGTTGTGCCGTTGAAAGGCCTCAACCGTGCATTTGTCAGGCAAGGCTTGCAGGTTGCCCGTAGTCGTACACGCCCCGGATTGAGAATGCTGGCCGATATTGCGCGGGTGGACGGGCCGATAACGCCCTTTCACCTCGGCTTCCTGATCGGGCCGCGGATCAATGCCGGCGGGCGTATCGGTGATGCGGCGCTTGGAACCCGCTTGTTGCTCAGCCAGGACGAGGGGGAGGCGGCGGCGATAGCGACGCAGCTTGATCGCCTTAACAAAGAACGCCAAGCAATTGAATCGGTGATGGTTGCGGAAGCCGAGAGCGAGGCGCTGGCGATGGTGGGCATCGACGAAACGCGGGGCAATGTGATTGTGACGGCCTCAACCTCTTGGCATCCTGGCGTTGTTGGTTTGGTGGCCTCCCGTTTGAAGGAACGGTTTCGCAGGCCGGCCTTTGCCATTGCACTCGACGGGCGTGGAACTGGCACGGGGTCCGCCCGCTCGGTACCCGGCGTCGATATCGGACGGGCGGTGCGGGCGGCCGTCGATGCGGGATTGGCTCTCAAGGGAGGTGGGCATGGGATGGCCGCCGGTATCACCCTTGACGAAGGCAAAATCGACGCCTTGCGGACCTTTCTGGAAGAACGGATTGGTGCTGCATCGGCCGAAGCCCGCGCGGAACATGGGCTGGACATTGATGGCGCTATTAGCGCGAGCAGCGTGCGCCCAGCTCTTATTGCCGAACTGGATAAAGCGGGTCCGTTCGGCTCGACCCAACCCGAGCCTGTCTTTGTGCTGCCGGGACATGTGGTTGTTGATTCGGCGTTGGTCGGGACAAGCCATGTTAGAGCCCGGTTACGCTCGCCCGATGGCACTGTCATCAGCGGAATTGCCTTTCGGGCGGCAGAAGGGCCGCTTGGCGAAGCCTTGCTCAAAGGACGGGGCACATCGCTGCACGTTGCCGGACATCTCACGATTGACCGTTATGGCGGCGGCGAGCGTCCGCAAATCCGAATTGTCGATATCGCTAAGCCTGAGCGCGCTTGACCATCGCGGCTTGTGTCTGCTCGCGGAAGAAGATGAACAAACCAGCCATGACAATGATGCCGGAGCCTAACAGCATCGTTTGATCCGGCCAGTCGCCAAATACAAGATAGCCAAGCATCACGGCCCATATGATTTGAGAATATTGATAGGGCATCACGACCGATGCGGGCGCCAATTTAAGCGCTTTATTGACCGATACATGAGCGATGGTAGAAACGATGCCCAAGAGGGCAAGAAGGATAAAGTCCCGCTGGGTTGGCTGAACCCAATGGAGCGGTGCGGTGCACAGTCCGAACATCAAGGCGCCGGTGGCCTGCCAGCTGACCAGTACCAGCCCCTTGGTACCGCGCAAGTGACGCGTGATGATCATGATCAAGGCAAAGAGAAAACAGCCCAAGATGGCCACCAAGGCTGGTAACGAAAAGCTGGCGCTGCTTGGCCGCATCGCAAGGATAACCCCGCCAAAGCCTATCAATACAGCGATCGCACGCGGGGCATCGATTCGCTCACCGAGCAGCGGCCAGGCCAGTGCAGTGACAAAAATCGGGGTCGCCATATAAAAGGTAACAAGGTCGGCGAGAGGCAAATAGCCTACGGACCAATAAAAACAGGCAACTTCGGCGGTAGTAAGCAGCGCTCGTACCAGATTCATGCGCCAATCGGGCGGGCTCAGGAGCGGCTTCCAACCTTCGCGCCACAAGCTGGGCGATAAAAGAAGCAGACCCGCTATTGATCGGATCAGCAGGACCTGCCCGACTGAATAGGTTGAAACGAGCCATTTTCCCATCACATCATTGCCGACATACATAAATATAGCCAAGAGCATCAGGCCGATGCCAAGGGGGATATTTTGATGGATTACGTTGACGCTTGAGGACACGCCCAAGTCTTCGCCTGTTCCAGAGGAAGGCTCGATAAGGGCGGTATGGGGCTCAGGAATCGAAGGTTGTTGCGCGACGGAAGTGTCGGAAGGTTTTGACATTCGAATGGGTAACTCCCGGCGGCCTAAAACAGCCTTAAATGCGATTATTTCTTAAATTCGGGTATGGCGTGCCTTAAGACGCTTGTCGAGTGACGATTGTTCGCCTATAAGCGCCCGACCTTGAGCTTGCGCCCTTCGTCTAGCGGTCTAGGACGTCGCCCTTTCACGGCGAAAACACGGGTTCGATTCCCGTAGGGCGCGCCAAGGATTTCAATGACTTAGCTGGACACTTAAGCCAATTATCCTGTTTGTACGGAAAATATACGGAAATTTGCCGCAGACGTAACGCGGATTTGTTTGAACGACAGCGACGCATTGAAGGGCAGCCTCGCGGCCAAGCACAAGGCAGTTAAGCTTCAGACGGCGCAAGGTCTTAACGTCACGTTGATTGGTCTAAACCGAACAAATGGCTTGCAGTGAATAGCCCCTAGATTTGTAGACACCTTCTTCCCTAAATTTGAGGCAAGGAGGCCGATATGGGCAAATTTAATTTTACCGACGAGTTCAAACGGGAAGCCGTGGCGCAGATTGTCGAGCGGGGCTATTCGCCGGCAGAGGTTTCTCAGCGGTTGGGTGTCAGCACACATTCACTTTATGCGTGGAAGAAGCGGTTTTCGGGACTCAAGGAATTGGCCGATGACAATCGAGATGCCGAGATCCGTCATCTCAAGCGCGAGCTGGCACGTGTCACGGAAGAACGCGACATCCTAAAAAAAGCCACCGCGTATTTCGCCAGGGATGCCAAGTGAGATACGCGTTTATCGCAGAGCATCGTTTGCAATATTCTGTTCGGGTGATGTGCCGTTGTCTGCATGTCCATCCGAGCGGCTATTATGCATGGCAGAAGGCCCCCCTGAGCAAGCGAGCGCAGGAGGATCATCGGCAGACGGAGCTCATCCGCAAGGCATGGGTTGATAGCGGTAATGTCTATGGCTATCGGAAGCTGCATGATGATCTGTGTGATCAGGGGGAGCGATGTTGCCCGAACCGCGTTGCAAGATTGGCAAAAAGTGCTGGTATCAAAGCGCAAATCGGATACAAGCGCCGTCCCGGCCAATACAGCGGCAAGCCTTCTTTGATCGTCGATAACACACTTGACCGTCAGTTTGATGTGGACGCGCCCGATCGCTTTTGGGTCACCGACATCACATACATCAAGACGATGGAGGGCTTTGCCTATCTTGCCGTCGTCATCGATCTTTATTCGCGGCGGGTGATCGGCTGGTCGCTGCAGAGCCGCCCGACAACCGAACTCGTGCTGCAAGCTTTGCTGGCTGCCGTGTGGCGGAGAAAGCCTAAGCACACAGTGATCGTGCATTCCGATCAGGGCTCACAGTTTACAAGCATAGATTGGTCTGCTTTTCTCAAGGCACATAATATCGGGCATTCCATGAGCCGACGCGGCAACTGCCACGACAACGCTGTCGCCGAAAGCTTCTTCAATCTGCTCAAGCGAGAGCGGGTTCGCCGCAGGCTTTACAAAACGCGGGACGAAGCCAGAAAGGATATATTCGATTATATTGAGATGTTTTATAATCCAAAACGCAAACATGTAAGAAACGGCATGATGTCGCCCATCGACTACGAGCGACAGCAAAAAATAAGCTCAGAGGGTGTCTAGAAAACTCGGGGCTATTCAAACATAATAGAGTAAATTTATGCCACGACGACTTATTTTTGAACTTATTGGCTCGGCTAACAATAATGGGCTAAGCTTTTACAACTTTGGTTTACTTTCAGTGTTGACTTATTAGCCTTCATTCAAACACTTCAAATATTAATATTACCGGATCTTATTCGCAATTCTAAATTTAGCTTTTCAATTTACAGTATTTTGAGGCACACCATTTTTTTCAATGAAGCTTTTCTATGTAAACGACCTTCTGCAGAAAGCCATTCACAAATTTATGGTAAGGAGTTGTATTGTCGATTTTGCGCACTGTCGATTTTAGTAAGCGAGGTTGTTTTGAATATAT
>CAIUPE010000122.1 GCA_903900975.1 uncultured Hyphomicrobiales bacterium
AAAAATTACACGATAAAAAATCGTGTAATTCTATGCCTCGGCCCGCGTGCCCCGGCGGCCATGGGCAAGCCTAAAGGACCGCGCCAGCGCAGCGCCGAGCGTCTGTCCATGCACGCCGCGCAAATACGCCTGAAAATCGTAGATCGTGACCGCCGGGCAGACCTCGAATTCGAAGAACACCGGGCTGCCGCCGGTTCTGATACGGAAATCTATCGAGAAGCAATCGCGCAGTCCCAGCAGTCGCACCAGCCGCACGGCGGCGTCTTCGATAATGGCGACCGCCCCGGCGGCCGCGGGCTCGCCGCGCAGATCGGTCATCGACGGCACGAAGGCCGCTGCGTGGCCCTGCCCGAAACCGCCCCGGCTGCCATCGGTATCGCGCGCGCCGGACAGGGTTTCGTTGTCCTTCATGGTCATGAATTCGCCGCCGGTTTCGCTGCGCGGATCTTTGGCCAATTGTTCGATGCCAAGCTGCGCGCGGAAGCCACGGCCCAAATCCATAAAGCTGATCCGCACATCGTCGCCCGCAACAAAAGGCTGGATCAAAGCGCGATCATGATAACGGTCCCACAGGCGTTCCGCGCGATCGAGTGCCTCGTCCAAGGTGGCGCAACGGCTATCGCTAAAGATCCCAATCTTAGCCCCCAAAGTGTTGGGCTTGACGAAATAGGGGCCGCGTTGCTGTTGCCAATCGCCGAGCGACGCCAATTGCTTGCGCCCCTCGATCAATAAAGTTGGTGCGATCGGAATCCCCGCTGTTGCCGCAAGCGCCAGGCTCGCAAACTTGTTCTGACACAGATGTTGCGCGGTCGCAGGAGACCCGTAACGGGCAAAACCTGCCATTCGGGACAGGGCGGAAATCGATGAGCCGCGGTAAAACCGGATTCCGTCGGTGATCGTCCAAAGGATCGTCGAGTCAGGCTGGGGCATCAAGTCCGGCAAGCGTGCCAGCAACGCATCAAGTTCAATGAAATCAACCGTCAATCCTTCAGCGTTAAGAGCTTCGGTAATCTCCCCGAAGAAGTCCGGCAAGTCGGTGGCCTGTCCGAGATAAACCGCAATTTCATGAGCGAGTTCAGGCGTGTAGCCATAGCGCTGCAAACGCGCCCGCGCCGCCTCTTCCGTCTCATACACAATGACCACATGCGACAGGTTCATGTTGGATGCTCTCTTGCCCAATGACGCAACGAATGTGGCGTGAATTGCATCGGCGCGCAAGAGAAGTCATAAAAAGGTCGTTCGAAGCGGAGCCGGATATGGGCCAAGACTGGTTTGAAATTACACCGTTCCCTGACCGGATTTTCCGGATCAGCGAGCCTGCCCTTGGGCCGCTCCACGGCTCCCATAGCTGGCTTGTGTTGGGTGATCACAAGGCTCTTCTCATCGATACCTGCGTGGGCGTTACCCCGCTTGCGCCTGTCATCAAAAGCCTCACCCGCCTGTCCGTTATCTGTCTCTTGAGCCACACGCATTATGACCATATTGGGGGTGCGCATGAATTTGCAGATCGGCGCATGCATCCGGCCGAGATCGAGATCATGGCCAATCCGACGCCGGAACTTACCTTCTGGGGCGGTTGGCTCAAGGCCGACAGTTTCACGCATTTTCCGTCGCACGATTACGACTTCGCGAATTATGCCATCAAACCTGCGCCGCCCACGGGATTGCTTCATGACCGTAACACTATTGATCTCGGCGGACGGTTGCTTCAGGTGCTGCATGTGCCAGGTCACTCGCCTGGCCTGCTTGCCATTTATGAGGCCGAGACAGGCGCATTGTTTTCAACCGACGCGCTATATGACGGTGAGATGTTTTTTAATCTTAACGGATCGAACATAGAAGCCGCCCGACATAGTCTCAGCCGCCTAGCGGCATTAGGTGCGCGCGTTCTCTATCCCGGGCATTATGAAAATCTCGACGCTGAAACACTTGTTAGAGTGGCCCAATCCCAGCTAGCGCGACTCGAGCGTTAATTTGCAATAAGATCCGATTTTTGCGTCAGATCGCCGTCCCTCCAGATATAAAACGCTAACAGAGGTTCCGCGTGGGTCCGCATGGCGTGTGGTACGCGCGAGGGATGATGAATCATCGTCCCCGGGGGCTTCACTGAATACGCTTCACTTCCCCGCGCCCATTCGGCATGTCCGGCAAGAGGAAAGTAGAGCTCTTCGGCACCATGGGCGTGTAACGGATAGGCTGTGTGGGCGCCAAGCATCAGAAATCCTGCTGCAATCGTATGGCTGGCCAATGCACCGCGCTCACCGATGATTTCTACCCATCCATAATTCTTCAAAAACTCGGTTCCGAGATCGCCCGTCGAATAGGTTTGTCGCCAGTTGCAATGCGGTGCGATTTCTAAAAAGCGATCGACCAAAACTGCCAAATCGGGAATAGCGCAACGTTTCAGATGTGCGAGTTGAGCGATGACAGGCAGATAGGTCGTGGTTACATCGCGCCGTTGCGGATGATCGGGCCAGTCCCGGAGAAAGGGTTTTGTTTCATCGCCGCCAAAGCCTGCCACGATATCGCGCATTGCCTCCGCGATCAGGCGATATTCATCCGCATCAATGATCATCGGACGCTTTCCATCTGTCGTAAGGCCTTGCGCTTAAACGCCGTAAAGGTCGGATCGAAGGGGCTCGCTTTTTATGAGCTTGTATCCTAGCTTAACGCAAAAGTGAAAATAAGGGAGGCAATGATGACGGATCTCATGACATTGAGCGTCAAAGAAGCGCGATCCTTGATCTATAAAGCGCTAACCGGTGTGGGGACCGCCCCGCGAAATGCCCATTATTTCACCGAAGCCATTCTCGACACCGAACTTTCGGGCCTTGAAGGGCACGGGTTTCATTGGCTTCCTTATTATTGCCTGCATGTAAGTAGCGGCAAAATTGACGGCAAAGCGCGACCAAAGGTCAAAAAAATTACTCCCACCGCCTTTATGGTTGATGCCAAAGGCGGTTTCGCGCACCCTGCCATCGAGAAGGGCTTCGAGAAGCTCGTTCCCGCCGCCGAGAAATTCGGCATCGCCGCGATGGGCGTGGCCCATTCCTATAATGCCGCGACGCTGGGCTATCACACCGGAACATTGGCAAAACAGGGACTGCTGGCGCTCGGCTTTACCAACTCGATTGCCGCCATCGCGCCCTTTGGCGGCAAAAAACCGATCATTGGAACCAATCCGATGTCCTTTGCCGTCCCGGGACGGCGGGGCAAAATCCGGTTTCTGGTCGATCAATCCTCCTCCCATGTCGCTTGGACAGCGGTGAAACGGGCCCAGGAAGACGGACGCAAAATTCCACTCGGCTGGGCACTCGACAAAGACGGAAAGCCAACCACAGATCCCGTCAAAGGACTTGAAGGCTCAATGGCTCCGTCCGGCGGCTTTAAGGGCTTTGGCCAGGGGCTCATCGTGGAGGTGTTGTGCGCCGCGATGACGGGAAGCGCGCTGGGCACTCAAATGGGATCCTTCACCGAAGCCGATGATGTGCCTATCAACAATGGCCAATTTTTTATTGCATTGTCTCCCAAAGCCTTCGGGGCAAAATATTTCAATGCGATCATTAACGATCTTGTCGAAAACATCGTCTCGCAAGAAGGCGCACGGCTTCCCAATTCGCGCCGCGAGGCCAATCACGCGAAACTGGAGAAAGCGGGGCTTCCTATACCCCGCGATCTTCACGAACGCCTTGTAGGCTTTGCAAAATCGTAAGCGCGCTGAGATGACCCAATTCAAATCTCTTTTTACACCGCTGCAACTGCGCCACAAAACGCTGCGCAACCGCATCGTGTTCGGTTCTCATACCGCAAATATGGCGCAAGACGGCCTGCCCGGAGAACGCCATCGCGGCTATTACGAGGAGCGTGCAAGAGGCGGCGCAGCTATGATTGTCGTCGAGCCGGTTCCTGTGCATGCGACCGGCGTGTTAACGCGCGGCAATTTTCGCCATGGCACGGACGAGATTATTCCGCATTTTCGAAAAATCACAGACGCCGTCCATGCTCATGGCGCAGTGATTTGCCATCAGCTTTATCATGTCGGCCAGCATGGCGATTTTGATAATTCCTATGCACCAAGCTGGTCGCCCTCTGGCCTTCCCTCGTTCCATGATTCCGATGGCAGCCACGCGATGACGGAGCGCGAGATTGAAGAGGTGCTCGAAAGCTATGTGCAAGCCGCCCGTCGCGCGAAAGAAAGCGGATTTGACGGCATCGAATTGTTTGCCGCCTATAACGCGTTGATTGATCAATTCTGGTTGCCTTTCAACAATCGCCGCACCGATCAATGGGGCGGCTCGTTTGAAAACCGGATGCGGTTTTCTCGCACGCTCATGGAGCGGATCCGCAAGCAGGTCGGCGATGATTTTATCATCGGGCTCGCGGTCAATATGGATCCCTCGACGAAAGTTTCGCAAAGCATCGAAGAATTGCAGGAGATTGTCAGCTATCACGACCGTAAAGAGCTGATGGACTATGTCACCTGTGGCACCGGCGGCTATTTCAATTTCGCTGATCTCATCCCGAATGTCTTTTCTGCCGACAAGCTCGGCGCGCCGCATGCCGAAGCCTTGAAGCAAGTAGTCAGCTTCGCAAAAGTGCAATGCGAAAGCCATATCCGTACGCCCGAGAATGCCGATTACGTGATCAGCGCCGGGCAAGCGGATACGGTTTCGATTGTGCGCGGGCAGATCGCCGACCCGCATCTCGCCAACAAAGCCAAGGAAGGCCGCTCCGAGGATGTACGCCCATGCCTCTCCTGCAATCAGATGTGTTGGGGGCGGCGTTATCGCGATTACTGGATTTCATGCCTGATCAATCCGAGTGCAGGTCGCGAATTCGAGTGGGGCGGCGACCGTTTCGAGGCAACGAAGGAACCAAAATCCGTGCTTGTCATCGGTGGCGGTGTTGCTGGGCTTGAATGTGCCCGCGTGGCCGCCGAACGGGGCCATAAAGTACGCCTTGTCGAAGCAGGACCGAAGCTTGGCGGACAGTTCCGTCTCGCCGGCAATCAACCGCGCCGCGGGCAAATTCTCGATTATATCGACTGGCTCGAACGGCAATTGATGAAGCTTCAGGTGCAGATTGACCGCAACACTTATCTCGAAGCCGACGAGGTAACTGCCTATGGCGCGGATGAAGTGATCGTCGCCACCGGCTCCAATCCCGATGGCAAAGGCTTTCAACGCGCGATGCCGGAATTTGATGCCTTGCCCGGCATTGAAAACGGCAATGTCACCACGGCCGAAGAAGTGATGGCGAAATCGGCACGCGTCGGAAAGACCGTGTTGTTTCTCGATGAGACCGCGAATTGGAAAGGCTCCGGCACGGCGCTTCATCTCACACAAAACGGACACAAGGTAATCTTGGTGACGCAAGCAGCGTCCGTTATGTTCGAGATGGCGCGGACCAATGCCGATGTGAAGATGCGCCAGCATCTTCGCGCGCTTGGCGTCGAGATGCATACGGAAACCATGGTGCAGCATTGGATGGGATCAGGGGCCACGCTGAAATCCTTCGGTGGCGAGCCTTTCGAGATCAAAGCCGATACGCTGGTGATTGCCGCCACCAATACGCCGGAGGATTCGATTGCCCGCGAATTGGGCCTTGATGGCATTGGTGATGCGGTTGCAGCGCGCAATGCCGCCATGGCGATTTATGAGGGACGCAAACGCGGAATGGCGATTTGATGCTGTCACCGTTCGATATTGCCCATGCCGCCGATTTTCTTACCGCTCGCGGTTTGGGCGATGGTCCCTATCAGATCAAGAAACTCGCGGGCGGCTATTGGAACGATGTGCTCAAAGTATCCAATCCGTCCGGCACCTATGTGGTTAAATGCTACCGCTCGGTGTTGAAAGACAGCCTCTTTCCGAATTTACCCGATGCTGAAGCGGCAGCATTACAAAGACTATACGGCTTGAACGTCGCGCCTGAGCCTTTGGCCTTTTGGCCCGATGAAGGCATTCTCGTTTACGGCTATGTCGAAGGCCAAGTCTGGCAGGATGATCTTGTTGGTATGGCCAATCTGCTCCGCCGCAAGGAAGCTGCCAACGCACACGGGTTTCGAGTGGTACCGATCACCAATGAGGGTATTTTGCTAGAAGGCGATGCACTCTTCGCGCGCTGCACGAGGGATAGAATCGTTTCTGCCTTTCAAACAGGCCGTCCATCTCCTTTTGCGACACCAACACCGGAGCGCCTTTCACTGATCCATACCGATATTGGTGCGACCAATCTGATTGGCCACGGCGAAGACTTGCGACTTATCGACTGGCAATGCCCCGCGATGGGCGACCTTGCGGAAGATGTCTATAGCTTTCTCTCGCCTGCCTTCCAGATTTTGAATCTGTGCCAGCCGCTTAGCGAGGCAGCCCGCGGACAGTTTTTCGAGGCGCTCGATATGCCCCGTGTCAAACAGCGATACCACGCGTTGGAACAAGCGTTTGCGTATCGCATGGCAGGTTATTGCTGCTTGCGCTATCAAACCGTTGGTGACAGCGATATCGCGGTTCGTGACCGCTATATTCGCGCGGCCGAAGCGGAATTGGAAAGGATAAAGGGCTTATGACCATTGACCTTGCGATCCACTCCTTCAGCCTGTGGCATCATTTCGCGCACGCGCCGCAATTCGGACCGATTGCTTATATTGATCTGGCTGAAGAGTTGGGCTTCACCGGCATCAATCTTTCGCTCAACAATCCGAATTATCGGCATTTGGGAGGCAAAGAACACTGGCGCATGGATGAGGTGCGCACCCGTTTGGCGGCTTCCAACATGAGCCTCGAAATTGATACGAGCGGCACTGAACCGCACCATATGAAAGAATTGCTCGACGTGGCGCAACGTATGGGAGCGCTGACATTGCGTACCTATACGCGCCATACCGGCACCGTTGCCGAGATGATACAGAAAACGACCAACGATCTCAAACAGGTTATTGCTCATGCTGATCAGGTCAACGTAACAATCGTCCTCGAAAATCATGAGGATTTTACGGGGCCGGAACTGGCGGAAATTGTGAACGCAGTCGATCATCCCCGGCTCAAAATTCTTTATGACTATGGCAATTCCCAAATGGTGCTTGAAAATCCGAAGCGTGCGCTCGAAGCTGTTTTGCAGCATGTGCACTCCGTCCATATAAAAGACCATGTCATGGTGAGTGCCGAAAACGCCGGACATCTAACAGTCGCAGGTGTGCCGATGGGCGACGGCTTTCTCCCCATCGCAGCTTTGACGCGCAGGCTTTACGATGCGGGTCTTCGCCGCTTCACCTTCGAAAATGTGTGGGCCTATAGTGCGCGAATCCAGCCTGGGCGCGTCCCGCAAGAGGATGTCCGTCTTGGTGAAGGGTCATTCCGCTATCTCAAGCCGCCGTTTGATCCGGCCAGAATTATTCTCGATCAAACGTCGTTCAGCGGCGCGGAGCTTGTACGGCTAGAACGCGATGCGCTGTTGCGCGGCCTCGCCTCGTTTGGAAAGACCCTTGCGGATTTAAATATTTCGATTTCTCGCCAGAACTAAAACATATAACTCGCAAGCCGTAGACCAATATTCAATTCCTGATCTCAATCCAATCTAGTAGAATCCTACATAAAGCGGATTGATCATCTGCAAGACCATCTCACAAAAGACCCTAAGTTGAACGTTCAGGCACAGTAATCATTCCGATCGCTCTTTAAATCGATCAAAGTACAGACTTTAGGGGAGAAAGGTCATATTAACCTAAAAATAGCAGGTGATATGAGCGCGTTAGCGCTTCTCGATAAGCCTGGACAAAAAACCGATGTATCGGTGGTAGCGGAGGCCGGCTACGGTCTATACAGCATCTTTTGGGTAAACCAAGAGAATTAACGATCCAATAGATTATAACGGCCGCCGCGATCAAGCGCCAAGGTTCCTATAAATCCACAAGCAATGGCAATAAATGCGACCGCTAAGCCATAAACCGGACCATTGTTGCTGGCCTGGAATAGTAACCACTGCTCCCAAACCGGAAGTAGCGGAAGCGCAACAGAGCCGAGTGCCGCCGGATTATTTGTTGTAGAAAAAGCGAACAAACTTACGAGAAACCGAATGGCCACCGAGAGAATCAAGAGGGCTAGCGCAAAACGAAACCTAACACCATTCACAAAACGTCCTGCGATCGTTCCAAAATGCGCCCCGATCACACCACCTAAAATAAGTGGAATAGCTAAGATCACGTCAACCGCATGATTAAAAATAGCATGCATAAATGTTGCAACCACCATCGTCACAAGAATTTGAACCTGAGACGCCGCAACTGCCGAACGCGTTGATAAGCCAAAGAAATAAATCAGCGCAGGTACAAACATAAAGCCACCACCTACCCCAAGGATGGTGCCAACGATCCCGATTAAGACTGAAATTATAATCAATGGGATTAGACTAATGGAAGTTCCAAGCTTCGGGAAATTTTGCTGTATCGCGAAAGTCGAAAACCAATGATGCAGAAAATTATCCGATGGGTTACGCTCCGAATACCCCTTTTGTTTATCAAAAGAGGAAATACTTTCTTTAAGCATTAATGTTCCAACGCCCCCAAGAAGAATGACATAAGAAACGCTGATAACTGTATCCAGCCGCCCAAATCTGCTTAGTAGATTAAAAATACCGATCCCGATGATCGTACCAATCACAGCGCCAGAAATAAGATAGGCTGACAGTTTAAGATCAATCATCCTTTGTCGCGCAGCTATAATCGAACTAAACGTTGAAGACGCCACAAGCTGCACCGACCCGGTTGCCACTGCATATGCCGGAGGCACGCCTAGAAAAATAAGAATTGGGGTCATTAAGAAGCCACCACCGACCCCAAATAGCCCTGATACAAATCCGACAAGAAGTCCTGTTATTGCTACGATTGCGAGATTGATGGGAACGCCTGCAATCGGAAGGACAAGATCAAACATTATGTACCTTTAACTCAAATTTCCAGTACGATGGGGATCTTCAAATAGGAAACGCCATTCGCATCAGGCTGTGGAAACTCTCCGGCTCTAATGTTAACCTGTATCGAGGGCAAAAGAAGTGTTGGGGCGGAAAGCTTGGCATCTCGTGCTTCACGCATGGCGACAAATTCATCCTCACTAATGCCATCATGGATATGAGGATTCCGAGCCCTTTCTTCACCTACAGTTGTTTCCCAGGCATAATAATCCCGGCCAGGCGCCTTGTAATCATGGCACATGAAAAGGCGGGTCTCAGATGGTAGCGCTAAAAGCCTTTTTATTGATCGATAAAGCTCACGAGCACTACCGCCGGGGAAGTCAGCCCGAGCCGTTCCATAGTCAGGCATAAACAGCGTGTCACCGACAAATATTGCGTCGGCGATCTTGTATACAATGCATGCTGGTGTGTGCCCCGGCGTATGAATGATCTCGATATCAAGATCTCCCAACGAAACATTTTGGCCATCGTTGAATAAGAGGTCAAATGCGCTCCCGTCATCAATAACGTCAACCGCATTAAAAATCGGGCGAAAGATCTTTTGAACCTTCCGAATATGTTCCCCAATACCAACCTTCGCACCAGTTTTAAGCTTGAGATAAGGCGCACCTGTCAAATGATCGGCATGGGCATGCGTTTCGAGAATAAGTATGACGGACGCGCCAATTTCATCTGCTTTTGCAAGGACCAGATCGGCAGAACGAGTCGATGCTTTTCCCGAATGGTGATCGTAATTTAGAACAGGATCAATAATTGCTGCCTGCTTTGTTGCGGGATCAACAATCAAGTAAGTTACGGTATTCGTATCATTATCGAAAAACGGGTAAATTTCGGGAGCTTTTACCATCTTTTTAATCCTACCCCTATTTTCTTACCATGATTACTTTGTCGCCGTCATGCCGATAATGTCGGACATACCGCTATGAGCAGACCCTTCTCGGAGGACGCGCTCTTCTTCGATGATCTTGAGGTCATTAAAGTCCGAGAAATAGGATTGAAGTAGTTCACGCGTGTACAAATGGTCGAGGCTTTTGGGCCCGCCCGTTCCATACTCAAGTTGCTTCGGTGTATATCCTTGTAAAATCAGAAGCCCACCTTTTTTCAAAGTGCTTCTTACACCTTCCCATTTTTTGCACGATCGTCGGGCGAACTAAATTGGGTGAAAATATCGATCACAACATCAAACGTGCCATCGGGATAATTCCACTGATGCACATCTGCAGTATCAAACGTAACACTGACGCCGCGTTCTTTGGCCAGAATTCGGGCCTTTGCTTGAGCGACGGGCGAAAATTCGAGCGAAACAACATCAAGGCCTTGTTCCGCCAGCCAGACACCATTTCGGCCCTCGCCATCGGCAATGGCTAATGCTTTCCCTTGAGCCGGTAACAGTCCTTTGCATGATGCAAGAAATTCACTCGGCTCTTTGCCAAAAATGTAATCGGGAACGGCATAGCGGCTTTCCCATCTCTCAAATTCGCTCATGGTCGACTTTGCTTTCTATTTCAATAGTATTTTGATACCATAACCAACAATGCCTAGACCGATCACGCTTCCTGCCCAAAGCGCAAAAAACCAAGCCAATTTGTATGTCAGGGTCATGCGATCAATCGGTTCAAATTGTTCTGGCAAGCGGGCACGATCACTCAATGGTACCCTCCAACGGCATTTACTTTTCCTCTAAATACCCAATAAGCATAGGCGGTATAGGCCAGCACGACTGGGATGAGAACACTGGCGCCAACCAACAGAAAGCCGAGGCTG
>CAIUPE010000123.1 GCA_903900975.1 uncultured Hyphomicrobiales bacterium
CTTCTGTTTCATGCGGAGCCCATATTAGCCCCGTTGCGTTAGATTCCTGAAACCGCCAATGAAATTCCGTATAATTTTTTTTACACAATAATTGATCGATCGGGGCGGCGTAGTACGATGCAAATTCGTGACTGGGAAATTTATCAACTTTGTCGAAAATTAATCTTCCAACACGGAAATAGCAAAGAATTAATAGAAAAAATCCTGAATGAGAAGTATTTTTTGAGATTTGTAAAAAGTTGCGATTTATACCTATTTTTAGGCACGAGCAGGCAATGGCATATTCGTCGCAGTAGAAACCCTTTTATGATAATTGGCGTTTTCTATCCGCCAATTTCCAGAACGAAAATGTGATCTCGCTATTTATTGTGAGTATTGGCACTTAAGGTCGAATTCGAACTGGAGATGAGAAATGTATGAGAGAAAGGCTCAAAACCTTGAACGCAAATTAACAGGCATTTCGCCACGCCTTGCGCTGCCGGAAGCGCCTTACCAGGACCGCGAAGTTGCAGCGGGGTGGCTAAGGCATCAGGTGTTGCTGAAATTCAATCCGAACCATGATGAGCGGGGGCGGTTTGATGTTGGGGGTGGCGATGGGGGGGACGGGAATGCCGCGCCCACCACGTCGCCTACTTGGCCTAAGGCACACAATGCCCGCCTCAATGTTGACAAGGCGACGCAATATGCAACCGATCATGTCGTGCCTCCGACTACGGAGCATCCTTTTGGGGCACGCGCATGTGCTGCATATGTCCGCGATGCGCTTAGAGCCGGGGGGATCAACATTCCCGCTCAGGGTGTCAATGCGAGGGATTATGGGCCAGTTCTCGAAAAATACGGCTTCAAACCACTTGATCCAACGCCAGGAGCTTCTTATTCACCAATGAAAGGTGATATCGTTGTGATTCAAGGAACACGCGACTCCGCAAATGGCCACATTGCCATTTTCAATGGCACTAACTGGGTTTCCGATTTTAAACAGCAAGGCTTTTGGCCGGGCTCGTCTTATCGGTCGGAGCAGCCCTCTTTTAAAATTTACCGTTGAAGTTTTTTCTTCACCCATTCCGCTTCGGATTTTCGGCCTTCTGCGAGCATGTCACGTAGATTATACAAGGTGACCCATTTTTCGTTTTCGTTCAGCCGTTGGCTTTCGATATTGTCGATCCGCCATTCGCCATTTTCGCGTTTAAAGCGGTAGATCGAACGATTGGGCTTACCGAAATTGCTAAAATCGACAACAGCCGAGCCAATCCCATCGAAGTCGATTGATAGAATATAAACTTGATCGAAATCATCGTTCCAGATTGTTGGATTTATATCCAATGTGCACAGTCCGTTCCATTTGTACATGCAGGCAATTTCGCGGTCGAGCTCACGTCGAAACGAAAGGGTTGTAAAATAGTAAAATTCAAAGCCACCTTTGCCAATATTAAGGCGTATTTGTATGACTTCCGGCGCGAAAAGGCAGCGGATGATGGCTTCTGGCGTCGGATGTTGGCCAAGCACACTTTTCGAGCAGGCGCTGCCTGGATCGGGGATTTTTTGAATGCGGGTATGGGCATCGCTGGTACCACATAATGCGCATGAATAAAGGACAATGAGTAAGAATAGTGATGTTTTCATGGCTGTCATTTAAGGAGACTCAAAGCATAGAAATACGATTCGGGGCCATAATTATCGTCGGGATCTATCTGATCGTTAATAATATCACGAATAACCCACCGCCGATGTTCGATTCCGAAGACAAAAGTAACACGGATTAGTCTCTGGCCGTTGGTAAATTTTATATTTGCTCTACGGCTTATTCTGTCAAACAGAATGGTGAATCCTTGGAGTGGTGCCCAATCTTGTCCTGCAATCAAGAAATTATGGTCTGGTCCACAGATGCCTTGCTCCCTTAGCTCGCATGAGCGCTGTACGTCGAACAGCCTGCGAAGTTCAAATGAAGCAAAATTGCGGATCACGCCAACTGCCGCTAAGTCGTTTTCATAGTCAGGATTTGGATCTTAGATTCACACACGAAGTGCAACTTCCTTTAACCTGTTGAGCTGGCTGAGATTGCGTTAAGCTCTTGGTCCCTTTGACCTGGCAGTCGAAGAAGCACGATGACCTATCACCATCTCAGCCGAGAAGAACGATATCAGATTTCCGCATTGTTAAAAGAGGGGCTGACGCAATCCCAGATTGCGGCAAACCTCAGGCGGCATCAGGTGTTGCTGAAATTTAACCCGAACCATGATGAGCGGGGGCGGTTTGATTTTGGCAACCGTGAATGGGGTGATGGGAATGTCTCGAAACCTTCATCACATGGGCCGCAGTCGGGCCGCTTCAAATAGAAAAAATACTTTCGCAAGTGATCAGTGTGATTGAGACGGATTTTGGTCGAGACTTGCCGAGATGAAGGATGGTCGGAGTCTTATGATTTATCACTCGTCGCCGCTAATCGTCCTATTTTGTCGATTGAAGTCGACAGGAGCCGGAGGGGTTAGACCTTCTAAGCGTTAGTTTTATATCCTGACAAAACCACCGCCCTGTACGCCACCCTTGGACAAGGGTTCCAAGGGTGCGTGCAAGGCGGTGCTCTTGAACCGGTGGTAGACCGACTCTCGAACGGTTCACCCTCGGTTAGGCATGGCTGGGCGGGCCAAAGAAGGGGTTTGATGCCCTTCATAAGGTTGAGGTTACACGATCAAACGGTCGTTGACGCCTGTCACAAAGGACAGGTGCCTTGGCATGAGCCCATGGCGCCTACCGACCAGAACGAGCGGCAAGCCAAAGGGCTTTGCCGACGGCATTTTTGCATTTTTCAACGGAGTTTCGATCCATGGCGGATATCTTGATGTCGATCCTTTCGGGCGTGAATAAGCGCTTGAAAGATATGGGCGATGGCACGGTGGCCGAAGTCGTCTACAATGCCAATGGCGGCGGGAGTGGGGGTGGCGGCGGGTCAGGCTCGGCGCTAGCGGATACGCTGCTGACGGATGCCGTAGGTGTTTTGTTTATCGCGCGCGATAATGGCACGGCGCTTACCTATGTGAGGGTCGATACGGGCGCTGCCTACACGCCGGTTGCGCCCATTGGCATCGTCGATACGTTGGCCAATGGAGCAGATAATATCGGCGTGTCACAACCGGCTGGTGGTTCCGGATTGCGGGGATGGCTCTCGGCAATCTATGGTGGTCTTGGCTCGCTGGTTGCAACGGGAAACGGTAAAGCGGCGCGTGTTGTGTTGGTTGATCCGACAACGGGCAATGGCTCTCTGGTGCAAGCCTTTCACAATGCTGATAATCAAGCATTAGGCGCGACGTCTTATGGCGTTATGACCGGCGGTGTCGACCAGTTGCTGAACGGCACGGGCACGCTCGACCGGAAGCGGGCGGTGTCAGGCGACGGCATGGCGGCAACGGGTCTTGCCGCTGAAGTTCCGATGCTTTGGAATGGCTCGGGGTATGACCGTGCGCCGGGCTCTGCTTCGTCGGGCATGAAGGTTGCGGTATCCAACTTGCCGGCTCTGGGCGCACAGTCGACCGCGAATTCAAGCGCGGTTAATATCTCTTCCGACCAGACGGTAAATGTGAATGCACCCGGCGTTGCCGGTTCAGGCTCGATCAATGCGCTCAACGGAGCTGTTACCCTTTCGCTGATGGGTTCGGGCGGCGCGATCATTGACCTAAGGGGAACGTTTAATGCGACGGTGTCCTTTCAAGGAACGGTCGATGGCACAAATTGGTTTTCGCTGGCGGCGATACCCGTCGCATCAGGCCCGAATACGCCCCAGGTTACAACGGCGACAACGACCGGCGCTTGGCTTGTTTTAACCACGGGTCTTTTGCAAATCCGCGCCCTCGCATCGGCTTTCACATCCGGGCCGATTACGGTTACGCTAAGGGCGACGTCGGCCCCACCTTGGATCTATGGTGCTCCAGTCGGTCCCACCAATGCGGTAGCGGTCGCAGCTGGGGCCAATTTAATCGGTGATCTTGGCTTCCAATACCGGGGCAATGCAACGGGGGCTGGCCAAACGGCGGCGGTGATGTCGCCGGCTGTTCCGGTCGCCACCGGAGCGAAGGCGACGGCAGGCCGCTTGCTTGGCGTTATCCTCCAAAATTCGGCCGGTACGCTCCGGTCGGTCAAATTCTGGAACACACTGCCAACCGGCATCACACTCGGCACGACGACGGCTTTGTTTGAAATCGATGTTCCGGCGGGTGGCGCGGCCTATTTCTCGTTTGAAGGCGGTATCGGGTTTTCGACAGCGATCAGCTATGCCGTCACCGGTGCCAAAGGGCTCTCGGATAATTCGGCTACAGGATTGGGAAGCAACGATGTTTCGGGCGTTCTGGTTTATGCTTAAGGCGCGCATTTCAGCACATTAAAAGGTGGCTATTATGACCAAGTCGGCGTCATCTTTAACCGCCTCGGCGGCAACACTTGAAACACTCAATCAGGCAGCGGGTGGCTTCGGCACCGCCATTGTCGACGCCTTTGCCAAGGGCACGGCACAAGGACAAAGTTTCGATCAGGTGCTGCAATCGGTGGGCAGTAAATTGTTGGATCTGGCGGCGAAATCCGCCGTGCCAGATCTGGGGTCGATGCTCTCTGGCGGATCACAAAATCTATTGGGCGGTGTAACCCCTTTTGCGGATGGGGGCGTGGTTGCTGCTCCGAGCTATTTTCCAACCAGCAGCGGCCAAGCGCTTGCAGGCGAAGCAGGGCCTGAAGCGATCATGCCGCTCACGCGGGGACCGGACGGGAAACTCGGTTTGGCTGGCCAGGGCAATGCAACGGTTCAAGTCACGATTAACGCGCAAGATGCCGACAGCTTCAAACGCTCGGAAGCCCAAGTATCGGCAGCGCTTGCCCGCGCTGTGCAACGAGGCCGAAGGGCCTTGTGATCGGTCAAGACTTTTGCGAGCCGTAAAACGATTGCGTCAGATGATCCCGAGGTGGAACGCTCACCACGGAAGCCGAGTGACGCTTACTTTCTCTCTTCCAAGGAGACCGCCATGCTCGAACGTTTCGCCCGTCTTTTTGGCGGCGGTATAGCCCCGCGTCCATCCGAGACGAAAACATCCCGGACTGGACCGCTGATCGCGTTGTACGAAACCGGCTTGCCGCAATGGACGCCGAGGGATTATTCCGCCTTGATGCGGGAAGGGTTTGAGCAAAATCCGGTTGTGTATCGCTCCATCCGGATGATTGCAGAAGCGGTGGCCTCCGTGCCCTTTCTCTATTTCGACGGGCGTAGGGAAGTGCTCGATCACCCGATGGAAGCCCTGTTGTGCCATCCCAATCCGGGCGACTCCGGCGCCAGCCTGCGGGAAGCTTTAATTGGCTATCTGCTTGGGTCCGGCAACGGCTATCTCGAATGCGTTAGCGATACGGCAGGACCGCGCGAACTCTATGCGTTGCGGCCAGACCGGATGCGGGTTGTTCCCGGTGCCGATGGATGGCCTGAAGCCTATACTTACTCGATCAATGGCGAGAGCGTGAATTTTGATATGATGCAAGCGGGCGTTAAGCCGGTTTTGCACCTGACGTTGTTTGATCCGCTTTCCGACCATTATGGCTTATCGCCGATTTCGGCTGCGGCCTATGCAATCGATGTCCATAATGCGGCGTCGGCCTGGAACAAGGCGTTGCTCGACAATGGCGCCCGGCCATCTGGCGCGCTGGTTTATGCCGGTCCTGCAGGGTCGACCTTATCGGCGGACCAGTTTGATCGATTGAAGGCTGAGCTAGAAGAGAGCTTTCAAGGGTCGGCAAATGCCGGACGACCACTTCTGCTTGAGGGAGGGCTCGACTGGAAACCTTTATCGCTGACGCCAAAAGATATGGATTTTATGGAGGCCAAAGCTGCTGCTGCTCGCGAGATTGCGCTGGCTTTTGGAATACCGGCAATGCTGCTCGGGCTGCCGGGCGATAACCGGCATGCTAATTATTCCGAAGCCAATCAGGCCTTCTGGCGGCAGACCGTTTTGCCGCTGGCTACAAGGGTGCATGAAGCCATTGCGCAATGGCTGACGCCGGCGTTTGGCCCGATTGAAGTGCGACCGGATTTGGACCGTATCACTGCGCTGTCGGATGAACGGACCGCGCTTTGGGCGAGAATTAACGCCGCCACTTTTCTTACCGAGGATGAGAAGCGCGAAGCCGTCGGCTATGGCGCGCTCGGCAAGAGCGACCCGATTCAACCGCAGACACCAAACGGACCGGACGGCGATGGGCCCGATGCTGAAACGGTTACCGATATGGCGAGTGAATCGTCGGAAGCGCCAATTATATCGACCGTATCTGCGGGGGCGGCTGCTGATGGTCCGGGCGATGCAGGTGATAATGGTGTGGCACTATGATCGAACACATACTCGATAGTCTGATTGCGCGTGGCGATCTCGCCCATCTTGCTTTGTTTATGTGGGCAATAGCTGCGTCGGCAACGGCAGCCAAATTGTTGACCGAGCTTGGCCAAGCCAATCGCCGGTTTGATGCCTTTGTGCGTGAATTGCACCATTTCAACGCCCGTCTGTTTGACGGAGACTGATAACCCTCAGCGAGGTTTTAATGAGAGAGAAGAAGCCCCATCGCTCCGGTTCGGTACCGGGTGCGAAAGACCAAACGCACGCGCTCAGCCCTGATGCGGGGCAAGTTTTTTCGACCTTCGTGCGCAATCTCGAGCAGATCGGTAAAGCGACCCGCTTGCGCGCGATCAGACCAAAGGGCCGCTCATCATGAGCGGGCTGTCGCTTCCTGAAAGGCCCGGAATATTCGAAGGCTATGCAAGCCTGTTCGGTGTGCCGGATCTCGCCCGCGATACCGTGATGCCTGGTGCCTTCCGGCAGACGCTGGCGGGGCAGCCAGCTCATCGGGTGAAGCTCTTGTGGCAGCACGATCCGTCAGAGCCCGTCGGCATCTGGTCGATGATCGCCGAAGACAGCAAGGGCTTGCGTTGCCAAGGGCAACTCAATCTCGACGTGCAACGCGGCCGCGAACTTTATGCGCTTATGAAACAGGGCGCTGTGAACGGATTATCCATCGGCTTCAAAACTGTCCGCGCGCGCAAGGACGCATCCGGCGGCCGACAACTCTTGGCGGTCGATTTGTGGGAGATATCCCTCGTAACCTTTCCGCTATTGACCGATGCGCGGGTGAGCAGCGTGAAGACGCTGATGCCGCCATCCGTCCATCACACCGCTTCCGATGCACGGATTGAACGTGCTCGGAAGATTTTTACCAGCCCAACCCGATAAGGATGATGCCCACATGATCGTTACACAGGAAGGGGGCATGAGCCCCGAGACCAAAGCCGTTCACGCCAATGACCGAGCCATGCTTGACGAATTGATGCGCGGATTTGAAGCGTTCAAACAGGAAAATGACCGTCGCCTCGAATTGATTGAAAAGGGCCGCAGCCATGATGTCGTGGCTGAAGAGAAGCTCGAACGCATCAACGGCTTCATGGATGAAGCACAGACGAGGTTGAATGACCTTCTGGTCAAGAATGGTCGCCCTAAACTGGAAACCCGGAGGGCTGATGAGCCGATCGATTCAAATATGCGGCTGCATAAAAAGGCGTTCGAACTTTATATGCGGTCGGGCGAAACGAGTGGCTTGAAGGCCTTGGAAGCCAAAGCCCTTTCAGCGGGCTCCGGCCCTGATGGCGGCTATCTGGTGACGCCCGCAACCGAAAACGAAATCTTGCGCCGTATGTCACAAGCCTCGCCGATCCGGACAATTGCAAGTGTAAGGCAGATCTCGACCGCCAATTTCCGCAAGGCTTATTCAACCACTGGCCCGGGTGCGGGTTGGGTGGCGGAAACGGCAGCGGTGCCGACGACCAGTTCGCAGCAGATTGTTGATATGAACTTCCCGGCGATGGAACTCTATGCCATGCCGTCGGCAACCCAGAGCCTGCTCGACGATGCGGCCGTCAATGTCGAGCAATGGATTGCCAGCGAAGTCGAGACAGTGTTCGCCGAGCAGGAGGGCGCAGCCTTCGTTAATGGCGACGGTGTGACGCGTCCTTTAGGGTTTCAGACACCAGCCAAGGTTGCACAGTCGTCATGGGCTTGGGGTAAACTGGGCTACGTTGTAACCGGCAATGCAGGTGCCTTCGCAACGACGGCACCTTCCGACGCTTTGTTTGATTTGATCTATGCGCTCAAATCAGGGTATCGCCAGAATGCGACGTTTGTGATGAACCGGAAGACACAATCGGTCATCCGAAAAATGAAGACAACGACGGGCGAATATCTCTGGCAACCGCCAATGATCGCGGGCGGTCAGGCATCGCTGATGAATTTTCCGTTGGTTGAAGCCGAAGACATGCCAGACGTCGCGGCCGGTTCTACTGCGATAGCCTTCGGTAATTTCGAACGCGGCTATTTGATCGTTGATCGGATCGGCGTACGTGTGTTGCGTGATCCGTATTCGGCCAAGCCCTATATTCTCTATTACACCACGAAGCGCGTCGGCGGTGGCATACAGGATTTTGATGCGATCAAATTCTTGAAATTCGATGTATCTTAAGGTTGCATGGCCTTGGCGATCCAATCGCGTTGCGGGGCGATCAGCGTGCCTTGAGTGAGCGCACCGCAATTGTGTTGGCCGATGCCGGTTGTCACAAAGGTGATGGCCAGGAGGGCTCCCTGATAGATTAAGGGCCCACCGCTATCGCCTTGGCATCCGCCCGCGCCTCCCGCGTTCGGATCGCTTAGCCAGACGAGAATGGAGCTGTGACCAAAGGGCTCGATTACCGCAAGATCGGCGCGGCGAAAGGTGCCGAGCGTCTTGCGGTTTTTTTCTTCCGAATAGCCATAGCCAGCCACGCTGATGAGATCGCCTGCGGTGACGGATGGTGCATCGGACAAGGCGATTGGCTCGAAGGGCGAAGGAAGCGGGTCGGACAGCGTAACCACCGCAAGATCGATGGACTTCACAGCCTTGCCTGACGGCTCAGGTCGATAGCCGGGATGAACGCGAACGGCCTTTGGGATGATCAAGATCGGTGTGCCATCCGGTGCACGCCAATGTACCCGCCAGGTCGAGCCCTCCGTCACGCAATGGGCGGCGGTTAAAATCGCGGTCGGTGCGATGACGGCGCCGGTGCACATATTGCCGTGATCGTCCAGCACCATCACCGCGTTGCGGGCCAGTACCGGGTCGGGCTGGCCGTTGACGACCGCGATTGCGGCTGGGGTGGATACGAGCAGGGCGACAACAATGCTCGATGAGATGAAACCGATTTTCTTGCGCATCGGGCCTTTTACCAAGGCTCGCGCCTAATCACCAGAAGGAATACAAGCGATGGCGATGATGCTTCTCTTGGGACCAGCGGTCGAGCCCGTCGGACTTGCAGATCTGAAGGCTTGGCTCCGGATTGATGCCGATGACGAGGACGGGCTGATCACGGCGCTCATCACATCGGCGCGTCTATCGCTTGAGACGGCGACCGGCAAGGCGTTTATCACCCAAAGCTGGCGTCTGGTTTTGGATCAATGGCCCGGACCTCCTGTGGTGAACGTGCCGCTCGCGCCCCTGCAATCGCTGACGGCCGCGCGCATTTATAATGCGGATGGCACGACCACTGCGCTGAATATTGATGATTTTTTGATTGAAGCCGCAGCGTTGCAGACGCCGAGAATAACGCTCTTGAAACGGCAACCGCCACCGTTACGGTCGGTGAGCGGAATTGAGCTTGATGTTGTTGCGGGCTATGGAAGCGACGGGTCGATGGTGCCTGCAACGCTCATTCTAGCGCTAAAATTACTGGTGGCATTCTGGTTTGAAAACCGTGGCGACGAGCCGTCTGGCATACCGCTGCGCTGGCCGGATGAGATTTCCCGACTGGTCGCCCCTTTCCAAACACGGAGAGTGTGAAAATGGCGAGATTGCCAGTTGGCGAATTGAGGGCACGGCTGGTGCTGGAAGGTCCGGTCGAAACGCCTGATCGGGCAGGGGGTGTCACGCGGAGTTGGACGCCCTTGGCCTCGGTTTGGGGCGATGTGGCCACACTCAACGCGCAGCAACGGCTGGAGGCTGATCAAATCGGTCAAACGGTGACGCACCGCTTGACCTTACGCTGGCGGGCCGGGCTTTCGACCAAGCAAAGGCTGCGTCGGGGTTCGCAAATCTTTTTAATCCGCGGCGTGCAAGACCCCGATGACCGTCGGCGTCGGCTGGTGTGCAATTGCGAGGAGATCAAGCCATGACAAGCCCGATTCTCGCCTTACGGGCCGGTATTCAAGGCATTTTGGCGCAAGACCAGACGCTGCTTGGGCTGTTGGGCGGGCCGCAGATTTATGACGAGACACCAGCGGTTGTAACCCCGCCCTACGTAACGTTTGGCGAGGCCAAAGTGATGGACTGGTCGGCTGGATATGACCATGGCCATCAGCATTTTTTATCGCTCAATGTCTGGTCGCGGCAAGGCGGGGATGCCGAAGCGCTTGGGGTTGCAAACTGGTGTGCTGGTCTGCTCGATGGGGCGACCCCTATGCTCGATGGACATCGGCTCATTATGCTGCATGTCACGATGCAGGATGTAGCCCGACCCTCGAAAGATGGGTTGAGGCATGCCCGCGTGATGCTCGAGGCGTTCACGGAGCCTTTGGTCTGATTTTATCGCATTAAGGGAGTATACGTAATGGCTGCGCAAGCGGGAAAAGATCTATTGGTCAAAGTGGATGACGGGACTGGAAATTTTATAACAGTGGCCGGATTACGAACGCGGCAAATGACGTTTAATGCTGATGCGTTGGATGTCACCGATCAGGATTCTGTCGGCCGGTGGCGCGAATTATTGGCCGGTGCTGGCGCGCGACATGCCACCATTTCTGGCACGGGAATCTTCAAAGATGGCGTGTCCGACGCGCTGGTTCAGCAGTGTTTTTTTTCCGGCATGGTGAAGGCATTTCAATTTGTGGTTCCGGGCTTCGGTACTATTCAAGGATCGTTTGTTATTACGGCGCTCGTTTACAAAGCCGACCATGCGCAAGGCGTCATGTTTGACCTGACGGTGGAAAGTACAGGAGCGCTCGCCTTTTCCCCAATCCACTGATGTCTCTTCGATAAGGAAAGTGCCATGGCCAATCTGCGACGAGGTGAGATCGCGTTTGAAATTGACGGACGCATGCGGGTGCTATGCCTAACCTTGGGCGCCCTTGCCGAGCTTGAACACGCACTCAAAGCCGATGACCTTGCCGATCTTGGAACACGCTTTTCCAAAGGTCGTCTGGCGGCCCGAGACCTGATGGCTATCATCGGCGCGGGCTTGCGCGGAGCCGGTGAGACCATCTCCGATGCTGAAGTCGGTGCGCTACATCTTGAAGGCGGCGTTTCGCAATGGGCGCTGATTGCTGCCGAGCTTTTGAAGGCGAGTTTCGGACAGGGCGAGGCTGATCTGCCAAACCCCCGATAGCCGCAGGATATCGCCCCATAGGGGAAGGGGCGGCCAGCCCCCCGCGTCCCTTTCCCTGGGCCGAAGCGATGCGTTTCGGCTTCGGTGTCCTGCGGCTTTCCTCAACCGATTTCTGGTCCATGACCCCGCGCGAATTGGCTGCCGCGATGCCGCGGGTGGCCAGCCCTGTGCTCGGGCCGCCTGACCGCGCCAGCCTTGAGGCCATGATGTCGGCCTTTCCAGATCATTTAGACAGGAGTTGAGCCATGTCGATTGCTTTTCATGACGTATTATTTCCGGTCTCGGTTGCACTTTCGGGCAGCGGCGGGCCGGAACGTTTAACGGAAATTGTGATTACCGGTTCAGGCCGCGAGGAGCGCATTGCACGATGGGCGGATTCACGACGGAAATACGATGCTGGATCAGGCGTCAAAACACTCGCCGAACTCGCCGGAGTACTATCTTTTTTTGAGGAGCGGCGCGGGAGGCTTTACGGCTTTCGGTGGCGGGACCGGATCGATTTTCAGTCCTCCATAATTGGTCAGACGACTGGCTTTGCTGATCAAGTGCTTGGCACCGGCGATGGCGTTACGCAACAATTTCAACTAACCAAGACCTATGGCTCAGCCTTTGCGCCCTATGTCCGAAAAATTGCCAAGCCGGTCGCGGGTTCGGTGCGGGTCGCGGTAGCGGGAACCGAAGTTTTACTCGGCGCTGGTGCTACAGTTGATTATACCATTGGGATAGTGACTTTTTCCAACGCCCCGGCTCAAGGTTCCTCAGTGACCGCCGGCTATCAATTTGACGTTCCAGTGCGCTTTGATACGGACCAATTAAGCGTCGATTTTGCTGCCTTTATCGCAGGCGAAATTCCAAAAATTCCATTGGTCGAAATCATCCCTTAATTTAGCGGAGTTTGCTCCATGCGAAGCATACCGAACACGCTCTCGGGCGGGGCGATGACGCTTGCGCGCTGCTGGCGCTTGACCCGCGCCGACGGCATCGTGATGGGGTTTACCGATCATGACCGTGACCTCGCTTTCGACGGCGTAACTTATGCGGCAGGCACAGGATTAGAAGCCGCCGACATGCAGGCCGAATTGGGCTTTGCGATTACGGGAGGCGAAGCCTCGGGCGCACTGTCTTCGCCCGGAATTACGGAGGCCGATATCGCCAATGGGCGCTATGATGGCGCGCAAGTCGATCTCTTTCTTGTTGATTGGACCATGCCAGCCAACCGCGTGGTGTTGGAGAGCGGGGCGATCGGCGAAATCCGGCGCATGGGCAAAGCCTTTGCTGCCGAAATCCGAAGCTTGACGTACCAGCTCGATGAGGAGCGCGGGCGGCTCTATCGCTTGGGATGTTCGGCCGATCTTGGTGACGCGCAATGCCAAATCCCATTGGATCATGCCGCTTGGCGGTATGACGGTGTCGTGGCCACGACCGATGGTCGGCTATCGGTGGGTTTGACCGGGACATTTGTCTCGGGCTTTTTTGCCCTTGGCCGCTTAACCTTTACCGGTGGGGCCAATAGCGGCGTCGCCGTCGAAATCCGGGCGCAAGCGTTAAGCGCAACAGGGATCGTGTTGACGCTATGGCAACCGATGGGCCTACCCATCCAGCCGGGTGACGGCATCTCTTTGCGTGCCGGATGCGACAAGAGCCTGGCGATGTGTCGCGACCGCTTTGCTAACACCCTCAATTTTCGCGGCTTTCCCCATATGCCGAGAAATGATTTCGTCATTTTCACGGTCAGCGATGGAACGCCCGGCATGGATGGCGGGAGCTTCTTTCGATGACGGGTGTATTCAACGCAGAGCGGATCGTAGCGGAAGCCCGGTCGTGGATTGGAACACCCTATCGGCATCAAGCCTCGCTCAAGGGCATTGGCTGCGATTGCTTGGGTTTGGTGCGCGGGGTGTGGCGAGCGGTCTATGGCGAAGAACCCGAAGCGCCCGGGCCCTATCAACCGGGGTGGATCGAGCCGCCCGGTGAAGAGCGTTTGCGCGATGCCGCGCGCCGCCATTTGATTGAAATTCCGCTCGATCAACGGCAGGCGGGGTGCGTGCTGATGTTTCGATGGCGCGATTATTTGCCGGCCAAACATGTGGGCCTTTCGACAGGACCTCAGACCATGGTGCACGCGCATGAAGGTGCGTCGGTCACCGAGATATCACTCGGGCTTTGGCAGGCAAAGCTGGCCTACGCTTTTCGCTTTCCGGATCAGGACACTCTTTCATGACCACATTGGTATTACAGGCGGCAGGTGGTGCGGTCGGCGGGATGCTCGGCGGCCCGCTTGGCGCCTTGTTGGGCAAAGCGATTGGCGGCGCCATCGGCAGCAGTGTTGATGCCGCGCTCTTTGGCGGAACCTCGACGGTGCGCGACGGCCACCGGCTCACCGAAATGGCGGGACTGTCCTCGACGGAGGGCGCGGCAATCCCTCGTTTGTATGGCAGGGTGCGGCTCGGCGGGCAGATCATCTGGGCGACGCGGTTTCTGGAAACCGTCAATGACCAGCAAAGCGGCAGCGGCAAGGGCGGTGGCGGTTTATCGTCCGGCGCGACGACGCGGACGTATTCCTATTCGGCCAACCTGGCCATCGGCCTATGCGAAGGCACCATCGGCTATGTGCGTCGCATCTGGGCGAATGGCAAGCTGATCGATTGGACTGGATTGACGCTGCGGGTCTATCGCGGCGACGAGGCGCAAATGCCTGATCCATTGATCGTAGCGAAAGAGGGATCGGATAACGCGCCCGCTTATCGCGGCTTGGCTTATATTGTTTTCGAAGGCTTGCCCTTGGCCGATTATGGCAATCGGGTGCCGCAATTTTCGTTTGAAATTGTCCGGCCGATTGCTGGGCCGCGCGAAGCAATCCGGTCGGTAAACCTGATCCCCGGGGCGGGTGAATTCGCCTATGACACCATTGCCGTAACAACCTCGGATGGTTCGGGCGTCACAACCAGTGAGAACCGGCATGAACTGACGCATGCGAGCGATTTCTTGGCAAGCATCGATCAATTGCTATCGCTGTGTCCGAACCTTACATCGGTGCAACTTGTGGTGTCCTGGTTTGGCGATGACCTGCGCTGCGGCCATTGCACGCTATCCCCCCGCGTCGACAGTGCCACCAAAGCGACGGTCGAGACGGTCTGGCAGGTATCCGGTCTTGGGCGTGGTTCAGCGCGTGTGGTCTCGACGGTGAACGGTGGCGCGGCCTATGGCGGCACGCCGTCCGATGCCACCGTGGTGCGAGCGA
>CAIUPE010000124.1 GCA_903900975.1 uncultured Hyphomicrobiales bacterium
ACCGTTCGTGCTCAAGACCGTCAGGCAGGATGACGGATCAAGATTGCTTGCGAGCTTACGCTCCACCCAGCAACGATCTCGTCATCCTGCCCCCTAATCTTCCATAGTTCACCCGAGGAAGATAGAAGAGGAGACGTACAATCCAGCTAAAAGTCATTTTAAGGGCGCGGTGTAATCGTTTCGCCTAATTTGGAGCCATCAGCTGGGTTGCTTCGCGTTCGCTCGAATGACGGCTACGATTAAAACCAGCCTTTGCCCTTTGGTCCCTCGGGCAGGCCGAGCCATTGCGCGATGCTTTCGCCTATATCGGCGAAGCTTGCTCGCTCACCAATAGTGCGTGGCGCAAGGCTAGGACCGAAACCTAAAACGGGCACATGCTCGCGGGTATGGTCGGTGCCTGTCCATGTCGGGTCATTGCCGTGATCGGCGGTGAAAATGACAAGGTCATCGAGTTTAAGGCGCGCTTCTAGCTCGGGCAAACGGCGATCAAAGGCTTCGAGGCAGGCGGCGTAACCCGCCACATCGCGGCGGTGGCCGAACTCGGAGTCGAAATCAACGAAATTGGCGAAGAGAAATCCGCCATCGGCGAGGCGATCCACTTCCGGTAGCATGGCATCAAACAGCGCCATATTACCTGCAGCCTTCACCTCACGCCCCGTGTTGCGATGGGTGAAAATATCACCAATCTTGCCGATGGTGGCGATGTCGCGCTGGTCTTCTGCCGCGCGGTCTAACAGCGTGCCATGCGGCGGCGGGATCGCGAAATCCTTGCGGTTGCCAGTGCGGTGAAAGCCTACTTTGAGCGAGCCGATAAAGGGGCGGGCGATAACGCGGCCGATTTTCAGCGGATCAACCAGATCGCGCACAAGGTGACACAGTGCGTAGAGATGCTCAAGGCCGAAGCTCTCCTCATGGGCGGCGATTTGCAGCACGCTGTCGATGGAGGTGTAAATGATGGGCTTGCCGGATGTGACATGCTCCGCGCCGAGCTGTTCGATGATGGCGGTGCCCGACGCGTGGCAATTACCCAGAATACCGGGGAGGATGCCTTGGGTGATCATCGCCTTGATCAGGTCGGGCGGGAATGAGTTTTCCATACGCTCGAAATAGCCGAAGGCGAAATCGGCAGGCGTTCCAGCGATTTCCCAATGGCCGGATACGGTGTCTTTTCCCTTCGACGTCTCTACGGCGTGTCCCCATAGGCCTTGCGGCTGAGTGAGCGCGCCTGCGAGGCGAGGGCGGGTGCCGGAGGATTGTTCGCACACGTCCATAAGGCCAAGCCGCGATAGAAAGGGTAGTGCGAGGGGGCCTGATCTTAGGCCCGCTCGGTCCGCGTTTCCTTTCGCGCAAGCGTCCGCGATATGGCCAAGCGTGTTGGCACCGGTATCGCCATAAAGGGCGGCATCTTTTGCGCCGCCGCAACCGACTGAGTCCATGACAATCAGGAAGGCGCGGGCCATCAATAATCCTAAGCGGAACGTGGGTGAAGAAGGCCTTGGGAAAGAACCTGCCAGCTGGCTTCGTCGGGCGCGCAGAGCAGGCCGCCGGTAAAGAGCGTTGGACGATAGGCGCTGCCATCAAAACGGGCTGAATAGCCGCCTGCCTCACGATGGATCAGCCAGCCTGCGGCGTGATCCCATGGCATCAGTTTATTGTAGAGCACAAAATGCGTGTGACCCGACGCAATCAAGCGATATTCATGGGCCGAACAGCGTAGGCTGGCGCTTGCGGAAAGTTGTGCCATATTGGTGCATAAAATGGAGCGGAGCGGCTCCTCAATATAGCCCCATGACACGCCACCCACCATCTGGTTAAGCGGCACGGGCTTGGCAACTTTCATGTCACGCCGCTGACCGCTCAAGGTTTCAAACCAAGCGCCTTCACCGCGCAGCGCAATGGCCCAATCATCGCCCATCGGATCATAGATGATACCGGCAATCACTTCACCGCGCGATACCACCGACGCCATGACGCCAAACAGCGGAAGGCCTGCGGCGAAATTGGCGGTGCCATCGACTGGATCGAGGATAAAGAGAAAATCAGGCTCGGCGATGTGATCGAGTAAGGATGGATCTGCGGCGGTGGCTTCCTCGCCAATGACAGCGCAACCGGGAAAGATTTGTTTGAGGCGCGCAGTGAGCAGACGTTCAGCGGCTTCATCCGCATCGGTGACGAGATCGGTGGCCGAGGATTTTTGGCGGATTTGGCCAGCCGTCAAAGTGCGGAAGCGCGGCATGATTTCAGCCAATGCGGCTTCGCGTAAAAGGGCAGCAACGGTGAGTGCGTCTTGGGTGGTGAACTTCATTGGTATCTCATCCTTGGGTGCCATCGCGGTGGAAGGCAGCGGCGAAGAGCGCCTTGGTGTAATCGTTTTGAGGCGCTTTGAAGAGCGTGTCCGCAGGGCCTTCTTCCACTACTTGCCCGTCGCGCATGACAATCACATTATTGGCCAAAGCTTTGACGACTTTAAGATCATGGCTGATGAAGAGATAAGCTAGGTTGCGGCGCTTTTGCAGGTCGCGCAGCAGGTCGACGATCTGGGCTTGCACCGACATATCGAGTGCCGAGGTTGGCTCGTCCAGCACGACGAATTTGGGATCAAGCACCATGGCCCGCGCAATGGCGATACGCTGGCGTTGGCCACCGGAAAATTCGTGCGGATACCTGTCCATGGTTTTGGGATCAAGGCCTACATCAAGCAAGGCTTGGGCGACGATCTCGCGACGCTCCTCAATGCTGAGATGGCTGGTTTGCACGTCTAACCCTTCGCCAACAATATCGGCGATGGATAGGCGCGGCGATAGCGAACCGTAAGGATCTTGAAACACAATCTGCACATCGCGCCGCAAGGGGCGCATGGCATTGGACGATAGCCCGTCAATCCGGTTGCCGAGATAGGCAATGGGGCCTTCCGATGAAATGAGCCGTAAGAGCGCCAGCCCCAGCGTGGTTTTACCCGAGCCTGATTCCCCCACAATGCCAACCGTTTCGCCTGCGCGAATGCGGACCGAGACGCCATCCACCGCCTTGACATGGCCGATGGTTTTTTTGAAGAAGCCGCGCTTGATTGGGAACCATACTTTAAGCGCATCGGCCTGCATCACGTCGGGTGCATCGGCGGCGATCAAATGCGGCTCGCCGCGCGGTTCAGCGGCCAGCAGTTTTTGCGTGTAGCCGTGTTGCGGATGATCGAAAATTTCAGCCGTTTTGCCTTGCTCGACAATTTTGCCATTCGTCATCACGCAGACACGATCGGCTATCGCGCGGACAATGCCGAGATCATGCGTGATGAAGAGCATGGCCATGCCGGACTTTTTCTGGATGGCTTTAAGCAGCCGCAGAATTTGCGCTTGCACGGTCACATCTAGCGCGGTGGTGGGCTCATCCGCAATCAGAAGATCGGGCTCATTGGCGAGTGCCATCGCGATCATCACACGTTGGCGTTGGCCGCCGGAGAGCTGATGCGGATAGGCATCGAGCCGGTTAGCGGCATCTCGAATGCCGACTTCTTCGAGCAATTCCAAAATGCGCGTTTTGGCCCGCTCACCTGTGAGGCCTTTATGGAGTGAGAGAATTTCGCCAATTTGCTTTTCGATGGTGTGCAGCGGGTTTAGCGAGGTCATGGGTTCTTGAAACACCATGGTGATGGCATTGCCACGCACTTTGCGCAGCGCAGGCTCATCGGCGACCATCAAATCTTCGCCGTTAAACAGAATTTGACCGGAAGGGTGCGAGGCCGGTGGATAGGACAGCAGTTTGAGGATGGAAAGCGCGGTAACCGATTTACCTGAGCCTGACTCACCTACAAGTGCTAGTGTTTCGCCTTTCGCGATCTCGAACGAGACATGATCGACTGCAAGCGTGGTTTGCCCGCCTTGGGCGAAGGCGACCGAGAGATCGGTGACTTTGAGGAGGGAAGCCATCACGAAAATGTCTTTCTCGGATCAAACGCATCCCGCACCGCTTCACCGATGAAGATCAATAGCGAGAGCATGACAGCAATCACCATAAAGCCCGTTAATCCCAGCCAAGGGGCGGCGATATTGGCTTTGCCTTGCAGCAGGAGTTCGCCCAGCGAAGGGGAGCCCGGTGGCAGGCCGAAGCCTAGAAAATCGAGCGAGGTGAGCGTGGTGATTGACCCGTTGAGGATAAAGGGCAAGAAGGTGAGCGTTGCCACCATCGCGTTGGGCAAGACGTGCCGCCACATGATGCGGGCGTTGGAGAGGCCGAGCGCGCGGGCGGCGCGGACGTAATCGAAATTGCGGGCGCGCAAGAATTCAGCTCGGACGACGTGAACTAAGGCGACCCATGAAAACAGCAATAAAATTCCCAGTAGCGTGAAGAAGCTGGGTTGGAAAAAATTGGATAAAATCATCAGCAAATAAAGCGAGGGGATGGCCGACCAGATTTCGATGAAGCGTTGGAAATAGAGATCGATCATGCCGCCGAAATAGCCTTGAATGGCACCGGCTAAAATGCCGATGACGGAGGATATGGCGGCTAAGATCAGGCCGAACAAAACCGAGATGCGAAAGCCATAAATGATGCGGGCTAACACATCGCGGCCGCCATCATCGGTGCCGAGCCAGTTCCATTCGAGATCGGCGCAACGGTTTCCGCCCGTGCGTTTGGCGATCTTGGCGCATATTGTGTCTTTTTGCAGCCAAGTTGGTGGCGCTGGTGCGGGGCTTGGGAGATCGAGATTGATGGTGTTCGATGCAAAGCGGATGATGGGCCAGATCGCAAAACCATTGGCGTTGATTTCATCGCGGATAACGGGATCGCGGTAATCGGTTTGGGCTAAAAATCCGCCGAATTTTTCTTCCGGATAATCGACGAGAATGGGGAATAAGACTTCGCCTTTATAGGAAACCACAATCGGTCGATCATTGGCGATCAGTTCGGCGAACAGGCAGAGTGTGAAGAGCGTTATAAAAATCCAGAACGACCAATAGCCGCGGCGGTTGGCTTTGAAGTTTTCCATGCGCCGCGCATTAATCGGCGATAGGCGCAAAATGCCCTTAGTGGGCAGCGGGGGTGCGAGGTGAGTCATCTTTTCACACCTCCCGCGTTTCGAAATCGATGCGGGGGTCTACCCATGTGTACACGAGATCGGAGAGCAGGTTCACAAACAGGCCGAGCAGCGAGAAAATATAGAGCGTAGCAAACACCACCGCATAGTCGCGGTTGACGATGGATTCAAAGGATAAAAGCCCAAGGCCGTCGAGCGAAAAAACGGTTTCGATCAGCAAGGAGCCCGCAAAAAACGCGCTGATAAACGCGCCCGGAAAACCGGCGATCACGATCAGCATCGCGTTGCGAAACACGTGGCCATACAGCACTTGCGTTTCGGTTAGGCCTTTCATGCGGGCGGTTAGCACATATTGCTTGCGGATTTCGTCTAGAAACGAGTTTTTGGTCAGGAGTGTTGAGGTTGCAAAGGCGCCTAGTGCCATCGACAAAATGGGTAAAGTGAGATGGCGCGCGTAATCGAGCGCTTTGGCGTACCAAGGCAGCGTTGCGAAATTATCCGACACCAGACCGCGCAGCGGGAAGAAGGGTGCAACGGATGAGCCTTCGCCAAACAGAATGATCAGTAAAATCGCGAATAAGAAGCCTGGGATCGCATAGCCGATAATGACGATGGCCGATGTCCAGGTATCAAAGCGCGACCCGTCCTTCATGGCTTTGCGGATACCGAGCGGTATCGAGATCAGATAGGAGAGCAGTGTCATCCAGAGGCCCAAGGAAATCGAGACGGGCAGTTTCTCTTTGATGAGTTGCAAGATCGAGACATCACGAAAATAGCTCTTGCCGAAATCGAAGCGGATGTAATTCCACAGCATCATCGCGAAGCGTTCGGGGGCGGGTTTATCAAAGCCGAATTGCGCTTCTAATTGTTTGATGAATTTGGGATCAAGCCCCTGCGCGCCGCGATATTTGGATGAGCCGCCTTCCATCGCGCCACCAGCCGGCTGGCTTTGGCTTGTGGCCGAGAAGTCGCCGCCCGAACTGCCTGAAATGCGTGCTGTTGCCGAGGAGTCGGCACCTTGTTGCAATTGCGCGATGATGCGTTCCACCGGTCCGCCGGGGGCAAATTGCACGATGACGAAGGATACAAGCATGATGCCGAACAAAGTCGGAATCATCAGCAAAATGCGGCGCAGAATATAGGCGAACATGAATTACCCAGCCTTGCCGGTATTAGTGGCTTTATCGGCATCATACCACCAGATGGTAGGGAAGGCGGACGCGCCGTATTCCGGCATTTTCTCAGGGTGCGAGAAGCGGTTCCAGCGCGCGGTGCGCGAGAAGCCGTAACTCCATTGCGGCACAATAAAATCATGCGCCAGCAAGACGCGATCAAGCGCATGGGTGGCTGCAATTAATTCCTCACGGCTCTTGGCAAAAATCACGCGATCAATGAGCGCATCAATGCCTGCATCCTGAATACCCATCGTGTTGCGCGAGCCTTTCACGGAAGCCGCTTTTGAGCCCCAATATTCGCGTTGCTCATTGCCGGGTGAAAGCGATTCGCCCCACAAATCAGTGGTGATGTCATAATCAAAATCACGCACCCGCTCTTCATATTGCGACGGGTCGACAACGCGGACATTGACGGTGACGCCGAGGCGTTCGAGCGAAGGTTTCCAGAATAAAAGAATACGCTCGAAGGTCGGGTCATCGGCCAGCAATTCAATGGCCAGAGGCTGACCGGTTTTGGTGTTTATGCGTCTGCCGGATTTGATCTCCCAGCCTGCTTCTTTGAGTAGGCGGTCGGCCTCGCGTAAATTGTCGCGCACGGCTTGGGGATTGCCGTTGACCGGATTTTGATAGGGTGTGGTGAAAACATCAGCGGGTATTTTGTCTTTGACGCTTTCGAGAATGTCTTTCTCAAGTCCTTCCGGCAGGCCGGATGAGGCAAGCTCGGTTCCCTCATAAAACGAGCTGATGCGCTTATAGGCGCCAAAAAAGACGGTCTTGTTCATTTCCTCGAAATCAAACGCTAAGTTGAGCGCCCGGCGCACGCGTTGGTCTTGAAATTTTTCGCGGCGCAAATTCATAACGAAGCCTTGCATGCGGCCTGAGGCGCGCTCGGCAAATTCTTCGCGGATCACGCGGCCATCTTTAACGGCGGGAAAATCATAAGCCGTGGCCCAATTCTTGGCGCTGTTTTCCAAGCGGAAATCATAGGCATCACCTTTCAAACCTTCGAGCTGAACGGTGGTATCGCGGAAATATTCAAAGCGCATTTCGTCGAAATTATTGCTGCCAATATTGGCTGGCACATCCTTGCCCCAATAATCGCTTACACGCTCCAGCACGATATTGCGGCCTGCGCTGAAACTCTTGACGCGATAGGGGCCTGAGCCCAGTGGCGATTCCAAACTTGTTTCTTTGATATTGCGCGGTTTGCCATCGGGGCCGTTGCCCTCCCACCAATGCTTGGGCAGGATGGGAAACTGGCCGACAATTTGCGGCAGTTCGCGGGTGCCCGGCGCGTCAAAAGTGAAGGTAACGTCGCGCTCGCCGGTCTTCTCGGCCCTCAGCACATGCTCGAAATAAAACGCATATTGCGGACTGTTGGCTTTTAACGCATCGAAGGAAAAAATGACGTCTTCGGGCGTTACCGGCTGGCCATCCTGCCATTTGGCATTAGCGCGCAGGCGATAGGTGACAAAGGCGAAATCGGCAGGATAGCGGAGTTGTTCCGCCAATAGCCCATAGGCGGTCGAAACCTCATCCATCGCATTGGTAAGAAGGGTTTCATAAACCGAGCCGATACCCGCAGCGATCTGGCCTTTGACGCCAGCCACCGCGATGTTGAAATTATCGAACGTGCCGGTAGCGGCCAAGCGCACAACGCCCGCTTTGGGCGCATCCGGATTGACATAGTCGAAATGTTTGAAGTTTGCCGGGTATTTTGGCTCTCCCATCAAGGAGACGCCATGTCGCCATGGCAGCTCATCAGCATTTGCAGGGGCTAAGCCCGAGCCCAGCATGACGAGAGCGAGGATGCATCCAAGACCGAAACGCGCCACGACCCTATCTCCTTCATTCAACGGGTTGATTCTGAACGAGAGCGGTGATTCAGTCCATAGCTGAGCTTATACGGAAGTCCGCTGCCGCATGGCGGCTGTCAGCGTGCCTTCATCGAGATAATCGAGCTCACCGCCAACCGGTACGCCATGGGCCAGTTTGGTCACAATCACGCCATAGGGCGACAAGAGATCGGTGATATAATGCGCCGTGGTTTGGCCATCCACCGTGGCATTTAGCGCCAAAATGACTTCTTTGATGCCGCCAGAGGCTACACGGGCGATGAGGGCTTCAAGGTTTAAATCTTTCGGACCAATGCCATCCAGCGCTGCCAATACGCCGCCCAACACATGGTAGCGCCCGGCGGTTGCTCCTGCACGCTCCAGCGCCCAAAGGTCTGCTACATCTTCGACGACGACCAGCAGCGTATCATCGCGCTTCGGGTCCGAGCAGAGCGTGCAGGGGGAGAGCGTATCGATATTGCCGCAGGTATCGCAGACCATTATGCGCTCGCGGGCCACCTGCATGGCGTCCGCAAGCGGGGAGAGCAGTTGTTCGCGCTTTTTGACGAGGTGCAGCGCGGCGCGTCTGGCTGAGCGAGGGCCGAGCCCCGGCAATTTAGCCAGAAGTTGAATAAGGCGCTCGATTTCGGGACCGGTAACGGAAGCCATTAAAACAGCTTCATCCCCGGAGGAATGGGAAGGCCGGCGGTAAGGGCACCCATTTTGTCGGCCATGAGCTTGTCGCCCTTCGAGCGCGCATCGTTGAGTGCTGCGACGAGCAGGTCTTCCAAAATGTCTTTCTCCTCGGCTTTCAGCAGGCTCTCATCAATCGTGACGGCCTTGGTTTGCCCCTTCACCGTCATGGTAACGGAGACAAGCCCGCCGCCGGACTGGCCCGAGACTTCCATTTCATCGAGTTCGGCTTGAACCGCGCCGAGCTTCGATTGCATCTCCTGCACTTTTTTCATCATGCCGAACATGTCTTTCACTGGTCGTCTCCGTTATTGAAGCACGGCGCGCAAAAGTGGGAACCGGTTTTGCGATACAGCCATGCTAATTAAATGAGATTAGTCGATTAAGCGCGTCTGAAAAAGCGCTTAATCGACTAATCATCAAAATCATGATCGAGGGCTGAGAAATCGAACGAATCATCTTCTGTGTTCGTATCGATGAGCGGTTGAGAGAGATCGCGCACTTCCAAAATCTGTGCACCGGGAAATTGTGCAAAAGCGGCCTGCACCAGCGGGTGGGCGCTAATATCAGCAAGCTTTGATGCTTTGGCCTTGTCGGATGCGTCTCGCAGGGTTTCTTTGCCCTGCTCAGAGGATACCGCCACGATCCAGCGCTTGCCGGTCCATTCTTGCAATCGCTTGCCGATATCGGCGGCAAGTTGCGGCGAGGCATCCTCGGAAGGCGAGAATTCGAACCGGCCATCTTCAAACCGCACAAGGCGCACATCGCGTTCGAGGGCTGTTTTCAGGCTGATATCGCGCTTCTCGGTGGCGAGGGCCACGAGATCTTCATACCGGTCGAGCCGCATCGTGGGGGCTGCTTCGGGCGAACGCATCGGCGCGGTGTCGCTGCGGGCGGCCACGCTCAACCCGCCATTGGCGGTCATTCGCGCGCCACCGGAACCGCTTGAGCCACCTGAGGGTACGGGTGCGCTGGTGTAGTTTTCTTGGCTAAGGAGTTTGAGCGCCTCATCGGGTGTTGGCAGATCAGCGGCATAAGCCAGCCGTACCAATACCATTTCAGCCGCAGCAATCGGTTTTGGTGCCTCGGCTACCTCGGTAATGCCCTTCAGTAACATCTGCCAAGCGCGGGATAGCACCCGCATCGGCAGGGAAGTGAAGGTCGCGCCCCGAACCCGCTCGGCCTCGGTAACACTCGAATCTTTTGCTGAATCGGGCACGACTTTCAGTCGCGTGATAAAATGCGTGAACTCGGCGAGATCGGATAGAATCGAGCGCGGATCGGCGCCGAGATCATATTGCGCGCGGAGTTCAGCAAGGGCTGCGGCGATGTCGCCCTTCATGACCGATTCAAACAGATCAATCACCCGCGCCCGATCAGCCAGTCCCAACATGGTGCGCACCGTCTCGCCATCAACGGTGCCTGCGCCATGCGCGATGCCTTGGTCGAGCAGCGAGAGCGAGTCACGCACCGAGCCTTCAGCAGCGCGAGCAATAAGGGCCAAGGCCTCGTCATCAATGGTGACGCCTTCGGCCACGCAGATTTTGCGCAAATGGTTGACCAGCACATCGGCTTCGACGCGGCGTAGATCAAAACGCTGGCAGCGCGACAAAATCGTGACCGGCACTTTGCGAATCTCAGTCGTGGCGAAAATGAATTTGGCGTGGGGCGGCGGCTCTTCCAACGTTTTTAAGAAAGCGTTGAAAGCCTTATCCGACAGCATGTGCACTTCGTCGATGATGTAGACTTTGTAGCGCGCGGAGGCGGGCGAATAGCGCACGCCATCAGTGAGCTGCTTCACATCATCAATGCCGGTATGCGAGGCCGCATCCATTTCGAGAATATCGACATGGCGCGATTCCATGATCGCGCGGCAATGCACGCCTTCAACCGGCATATGAATGGTGGGGCCGCCTGTGCCATCGGGCAACAGGTAATTGAGACCGCGGGCCAGAATACGGGCGGTTGTAGTTTTGCCCACCCCGCGAACGCCGGTCAAAATCCACGCTTGCGGAATTCGCCCCGTCTCAAACGCGTTGGAAAGCGTTTGCACCATCGCATCCTGCCCGATGAGGTCATCAAAGGTCTGCGGGCGGTATTTGCGGGCAAGAACGCGGTAAGGCGTTGCTGGCGAGGGTGCAGCAAAAGGGGCGTCGCCAAACATCGAGATGGTTTGATCGTCTGTTTCGGTCACGCTATCGGGCGTATCGCTCATGAGGGGCGCCGTCCTCAGCGGTTCAACAGCGGCCATTCGGCCGGAACAATGACAGATAGGGTGGAAGGCTGGACGATGACCCGCCCGGGCTCGTTAGGGCTGCTTCCTTCCGGACCTGACCCGGTTGGCGAGTGGTACGTCCACCACCAACCTTCCGCCCTCTATATCGGGTATTGGGAGAGAAAAGACAAGCGGTTTGGGCGTATGAAAATAGCCTCTCGCCGATCTTGTCCTTAACCGCTAAAAGAAGCCCATGAATGATTTTCAGCTTGATTCCCGGCTTGAGGCCGACACTTTTCTCGTGGGTGAACTCACCCTCAGCCGCGTGTTGTTGATGGATGATGCGCGCTTTCCGTGGGTGATTTTGGTGCCGAAGAGGCCTGATATCCGCGAAATCATCGATTTGGAGCTCCGTGACCGCGCGATGGTGTATCGCGAGATGGAAGCGGTGATGGACGCCATGAAGCGGTTGTTTTCGCCCACCAAGCTGAATGTCGCAGCTTTGGGGAACATGGTGCCGCAGCTTCATATGCATATCATTGCGCGTTTTGAGGATGATCAGGCTTGGCCGAAGCCGGTTTGGTCGGTTGGACAGCGGGTGTCCTATGATCCCGCAGCGGCAGAAGCGCGGGCCAAAGACATCTCCGTCGCGCTGGGGCGGTTGTGATGGTCAGACTGATGGATGAACGTTCGGCAGGGCTCGGCTATGCCAATAATCCGCTCAACCGGATGGCCGAATTGCGCGACAAACCGGAGCAAATCGCCGCCATGGAAGCCTCGAGTGAGGCGCGCGCGATTGTTCTGGCAGGTGATATCCCGATTTTAAAGCGTCGGGGTGAGGCGCTGAATGCTCTCTTCACATTGAGCGAGGCGCGTGCGCTGGGCATGGCGCGCGAGTGTGTTTTTCTCGGCCATGATGGCACGCGGCCGATTTTTGGCTTAGCGCTTGATGCGCAAGAGCCCGAAACGCATCAGGCGCGCGACGATCTTTTGGTCATCGATGCGCGTTCCATCGCTGTGCAAGGCCTTTTGCCGCCGGAGTGGTTAGGTCCGCTCGGCGAGGCAAAATCCATGCTCTATTGGCATCGTCGGCACCGGTTTTGTGCGGTTTGCGGTAGCGCATCCAAAGTCGGCAGCGGTGGCTGGAAACGGATTTGCCCGTCTTGCGAGGCTGAACATTTTCCACGCACCGATCCGGTGGCGATCATGATGGCGGTGAGGGGCGATAAATGCGTGTTGGGGCGGCAATCGCGCTTTCCGCCCGGCATGTATTCCTGCCTTGCGGGCTTTATCGAACCCGGCGAGACGATTGAAAACGCGGTTCGGCGTGAATTATTTGAAGAAGCGGGCGTAAAAACGGGTGCCGTGCGCTATCTCGCCTCGCAGCCTTGGCCGTTTCCAGGCTCGATGATGATCGGCTGCATTGCCGAGGCGCTCGACGACGAGCTGGTGATTGATGGCGAGGAACTGGAAGATGCGCGATGGTTTTCGCGCGACGAGGTGATCTCGATGCTCAAGGGCGAGCACGCGCAAGGCTTACTCGCCCCGCAACCGATTGCCATTGCGAATGCCATCATGCGGGCATGGGCGTTGGATGCCGAGACGGCTTAAGGCGTTCATATAAACCCAATGGACCGCGCGCCTCCCGGCGCGCTTTAAAATGCGAGCCGGGAGGCTCGCGGTCCCAAGCTCCCGGTCCAATATAAAACAGCCCGTTAAAGCTGTTCCGTCCCTTCAATCTCGATACCAAAGCCTGCGAGCCCGACATAAGACCGCGTGCTGGAGGCGAGGTTGATGATGGATTCAACGCCCAGATCCTTCAAAATCTGAGCGCCGAGGCCGATTTCGCGCCATTGTTGCTGGCGGACAGCGTCTGAACCGTGGTCTTCGCCGAGCGCCTGAACCGGCACGCCGGAGGTGCCATCGCGCAGATAGACCAGCACGCCGCGCTCTTTCGCTGCGAATTTCTTCAACGCCGCCGAGATGCTTTCGCCACCACCGAAGACATCGGCCAGCACATTGGCGCGGTGCAAGCGGGTAGGGACCGCTTTGCCATCGCCGATTTTGCCATGCACAAAGGCGAAATGGTGCACAGGATCAAACGGCGTCACAAAAGCATAGCCGGTGAGTTCGCCAATTTCTGTTTTAACCGGGAAGGTGGCGACGCGCTCGACGAGTTTTTCGCGGGATTGGCGGTAAGCGATCAAATCGGCCACCGAAATGCGCAAAATATTGTGCTTTTTGCCGAATTCAGTGATCTGGTCGCCACGCATCACGGTGCCGTCATCATTGGCCAATTCGCAGATGACGCCAACCGGCGGCAGGCCTGCGAGCTTGCAGAGATCCACGGCGGCCTCCGTATGGCCCGAGCGCATCAAGACGCCGCCATCTTTGGCAATCAGCGGGAAAACATGGCCCGGACGTACGAAATCATTCGCGCCCATATTGCCATTGGCGAGCGCGCGCACGGTGTTGGAGCGCTGCTCGGCGGAAATGCCGGTGGTGAGGCCGTGTTTTACGTCAACCGTCACGGTAAACGCGGTGCCGAGCGGGGCGTCGTTGGAAGCCACCATCGGGTTGAGGTGCAGCCGCTTGGCTTCTGCTGAGGAGAGCGGCGCGCAGACAATGCCGCAGCAATTGCGGATGATGAAGGCCATTTTCTCGGTTGTACAATGCGAGGCGGCGATAATGAGATCGCCTTCGTTTTCACGATCATCATCATCGGTGACAATCACAAGCGCGCCCTTGGCGAAGGCTTCAATCGCTTCAGAAACAGAATGGTGCATGACAGTCCTCACTAAGGTTGAACCGGAAACAGACAGGAAATCATTGGGGGTGACGGCGCCTTTGGTCTCGCGTGAGATCAATTCGGCGGTATCGCGCGACAGCCAGGCATCATCCTGGTTGCAAAGCTGGGTAATCGTGCCAGGCGACACACCAATGCGCCGCGCAAAATCGACACGGCTGACAGCGTTGGATTTGAGCCACTCGGCAAGTTTCATGGGAAGAGTTTAGCGTGAATGAAATTTAGTGCCAATGAAATTCGGTTTGCAGGGGTGCAAAATTCAGTTTGGCTGAAATTATGGTGTTAAGCGCGCTCTAATTTCCTTCATTGCGAGCGAACGCGAAGCAACCTATCTGATATTTCAGGATAAAATTGCATTTCATAGCCGAATGACGCGATTGAGTTTTACGCTTCACCATCAGCTGGATTGTACGTCTCCTCTTCTATCTTCCTCGGGTGAACTATGGAAGATTAGGGGGCAGGATGACGAGATCGTTGCTGGGTGGAGCGTAAGCTCGCAAGCAATCTTGATCCGTCATCCTGCC
>CAIUPE010000125.1 GCA_903900975.1 uncultured Hyphomicrobiales bacterium
AGATGGGCGGCCCATCCGCCCCTGACTGACGCCAGAATAGCCAAATTCCGGTCCAACCAGAAGGCCGAATTGCGCGATGGCAGCGTCCATCGCAGCATGATCGCCACCTCGATCGCCTTGGTGGTCTCCTGCGGCGCGATTCCAGCCCATTTTGCAACGTGGCGGGCGCATTTCGCCTGTCGATCCCACCTTGCTGAAGCCCCTGGTCGTCAACATGGCGCTGGTTCTCGCGGTCGGAGGTCGTCGATCATATCGAGGATACGGCGGAACAGGTCTCGCGGCACCGCTACCTCGGCCATCTGGAAGACGGCGTAGCGGGCGTGGCCGATGACCTTGGCTCCGATCTTCACCACCTTTTCGCGGATGGTGGTCAGCGACCAGCTTTCCATTTCGTCTGGCAGGGCCAAGGTGCGCAGGAAGTTGGACAGGTTGTAGGCCAGGGCGTGAAGCTGGAGGCGGACGGCGTTGGCTTTCATCGTCCGGCAGGACAGTCGGGTCCACTTCACCGCATTCTTACCCTCCTTGATCCACTGCTCCGCCGTGCCGCGCTGATTGTAGAAGGCGGTCACGCGGGCGGCGGGACGGGTCAGGTTGGTAACGATGAAGCCGACGCGGGGGTACAACTCCCCGGGATGCCATTCGACCTTGGCGACCACCCGGCGCTTCCGGCTCCATGATCCGGCCTGATAGCTGAAGCTGGCGTAGAACCGTTGCACATACTTCGGGGGGCGGCCGACCGGGCGTTTGAGCAGATGCGCGATGTGGCCCTGGAGAACCGAGTTCGCCTTGAGGCGGATGGTGTACTTGTAGTCCTCGGCCTCCAGGTAGTCGTACAGGTCGGGCAAGGCGAAGGCCGCATCGCCCCGGAAGAATCTCCGTTTGGTCCTGTCCCGATACCGCGCCACCACCGGTCCCAGCACAGAGCGCCAGGCATCGGCGCTGTGGACGTTGCCGGAGCGAAGGGCGCAGCGTTCAAGGTCGCCGAACTGGTTGAAGACGAACAGCGGATGGTAGCAGGTGCAGCCGAAATGGCCGTTGTAGGCCGTGCCTTCCTGTTCGCCGTGAGTGGGGCTGACGCTGCTGTCCATGTCCAGCACCACCACATCGGTCGGACGGCGGGCATGAACCGCGTCGATCCATTGTCCCGAGAGATCGGCCAAGGCGGCGAGGTTGGCCTTGCCGGTCAGCACCTCGGTCTCGAAGCGTCCCATCTGGCTGGTGGACGCCGCTTCCTTCGTAACCGCCCGGCCACCGACGACCCAGCGCATCGCCGGATCATGGCCGAGGCGGTCGGCGTCGTTGACATCCTCGTACCCGGCAAGCCGACCGAACACCGACTGACGGAACTGGGCGGTTAGGGTGTGGCGACCGTTCCTGCCGGTCCTGATGTCGGCCAACACCTGACCGGCTATCTTGGTCAGGCCGAGGGCATCATCCAGTTCGCGGAAGGCGAGAAGCCCAGCGTCGGATGTGACCCGTGATCCATGGAATTCCAGCTTCAGACGGCGGTCGAAAGCGACCCGAAGATCAGCCGATTCCGATTCACCCGCTGCCATGTCCATTTTTACCCGCTCCAGCAACCGTCATCACATTGATTTATATAGCATAATAAGCGATGGACGTCACGAAATGGCTCGGTCATCTGGGAAATCCGGGTTTAAAGGTGGTGCGGACCTGCTTCATTTGCAGCTTACGGAAGGCGATGGCTTGAATTGTCGACATAGAGATCTGCGCGACCCTAATGCCATTTGGATCACCGTCGAGCAGGAAGATGTTGATTGACCGAGCTCTCATAACGGCAACCCAGAGGCTGCGGACCCTGACAAGAGATTATCTCGGTGCCAACTTAGACGTAACTTGTGATCGGTGGAGATTCGAGCCAACTTCATCCCGTTGGAAATACCTGAAGCCTCCCGGTCAATGATTTTGAATCGCTCAGCGAAAAGTATTTCACCTTCATTCGAGAACGAGATCAAACCGGCATCGAAAGCGGCGTCAAGGTGGGCGGCGAGGAGAAGACCATTGTAGACGTCCAGCCGCTCTGCATCGGTTTCGCATTTGGCCCATGGCTTGATGTGGCTGGCACGCAGGAGGCGTGGCTCGGAGAGTCCGGTCACGGCGCAGCAGCCGCCCCAGTAGATCATCAGAGCATCGCGAAACACATTTTGCCCAACCCGCTGGACAACCAATCGTTCGGCCTCGGTCGTGCGCGGCAGGTTGCGGGTTTCAGCTTCAAAGACTCTCAGAGGCTCGATCGGCAGTGAGCGGGCAAGCCGCCAGATTTCACGGATCAGATGATGAAGAGGCTCGGTGTCGGATACAGCAAACACCGTGAAGTCAGCGGGGGCGGCGAGCGAATTGTAATCTGTCCATTTCGTCCAACGTTGGACGAGATCAACCGCTGCGCCCGGATGGTTGACGCCAATCAGGTAGCGTTGGTCAAAATAGGTCAGCCGTATCGAGGCCGGAGCGCCGAGACTGTCGTAGGCGAGCCAATCACCATCATCGGGACGCCGCAGGCCAAAGCCTTCGTCTACTGCGGCCTTATCGAGACGGATGCGTTCAAGAGCTGAGAGCGCCATCGTCTAGCCCCCCGTCAATTTATCGAAGGCCGCGAGCACGAGCCGCTGGGTTCGGTATTCTCCGTAAAGCTTGATCTCTTTGCGCTTCAAACCTCTGAAGGTCTCGGAGGGATAATCCGCGCCCCTTATGTCTTCAGGATCGAGAACGTAGCGCAATTCATCGCGGGACAAACCATATTTGCGCGCGAAGAAAGCATCTAGGTCTGCACGAAGAGTAGCACGCCGGGTTTCATCCCATGCGAAGGGCGCACCCCTGAAACCAAGGTCCTCCGCCCATGGTCGCATGGTTTGACTCGTGTAGGTGAGTTCCAGCACGCGTGGCGCGATGATCGAAATGTCCGAGGGAGTAAATCCAGAGGAAGGAAGGACGGCAAATTGTTTAAGGTAGCTGTAGGTTAGAGAGGTACCTCCAATTTTTTGACGAGCAATGTAATCATAACCTAATGAAGTAAATAGTCCTATGAACACTGCAGAATTAGGAGCATCAGCGTTCAAATACAAAAGGGGTACTTTGTGATTGGTCCCCACCTTTGGAAAAACCCCAGCAATCACCGTCCGCTCGTTTGTCGCGTTGGTAATATCCCGCCATCCCATTAGCCATCGCGGCTGCTTCCGATCGATCAATGCCGTGGTCAGCTCTAACGGTTCATCAGGCCCCTGCGTCAGAAACGCTATATCATCCGCGCTCAGCGGTGTTTCACGTTGCATGTCGATGCCATTAGCCAAAGTCTTGGGTTCAAGCAAAAAGCGTTCTGGGGAAGCACCCAAAGCAGTTTTCCAGGCATGGCTTTTGCCGAGGACTCGAATAAGGTCTGCGTCACGAGCCGCCCGACCTTCTACATTCGCAAAATAACCAGCGACCCATTCGGACAGCGCCTTTAGGCAGCGGTCGCTATTGATCTCCCGATACGCACGCTTCAGACTTGAGGGCACACGCGCGGCGCGGAGTTTGACCTCATCCTCAGGCACCCAATAGCGCGGTGAGGGCTCAAAATTAGGGTTCTGCTTTTCGGCAAGCGTGCAATCGCGCGCTGCTTCCTCATCGTCAGCAGAGCCGCCCGCATAGGTCGCCCAGCGATGATCGAAGTGGTGGACCATCTTGGCTTCATAGAGCGGTACACGGCGCTCGATGCTGGAAGCCGCATCACGAACCCAATCTGTACCTTCGCGTGTCCAGCCATCAGTTTCCAATTTCTGATGTTCGCTGAAGAGGAAAGAATCATTAGACATATGGAAAAGCGTCTGAAACGTGATCCCCCATGGGTTCACATCCCCACCGAGTTCTGCTGGCCTTTCCTCAATCAACACAGGGGCGCGGCCATAGAGCTTGGCCGTCAACTCTGCATCAGCGCGGGAACGAAACACGGGCGCAGTCTTTGTGTTCGGGTTAATACGCGCGATCTGGTCGGCCGTCAGTGTGAACCGCCGCTCGACTTCATCGAGTTGCATGGCATTGGTCAGAAAGAACGCAAAATTCGCACGTTCGGCAGCACCCATTGCAAGAACACAGAATTTCATCCGGCTATCAACCGCGGGGAAAAGCTTCTCACGATTCTCAAAATCAATCAGTTGCGCCAGTCGTTTCTTTGACACCAAGTCGCCAAAAAACGCCGATGTGGAACTATCTGTCGCTATGCCTGTTGGAACAATCGCGCCGGAACGCCCTTCTGGCCGTGCCAAACGCGCGAAGTGCTCGGCGAACAAGGCATAGGTATTCACATCACCTGTACCTGTGAGAGGATAACGTCCGGAATTGCGGACGAATTCGCTTGTCGCCTCTGTTGCACGCTTTGCAAACTGAAAGTCTGTGAGTAACCGGGCACCCGCTGAGCCGGGCTCGGCCTTTTCAAGCGCCTTGATCAATTTTTCCCGAGCTGCCTTGTTTTGAGCTGTGGCGATTTCTGGCGAGCGGGCCGCAAAGAATTCCTGTTCCTGTAGTTTAATCCGTTCCCAAGGCGGGTTGCCAACCACCACATCAAAGCCACCGCGCGCAAAGACATGCGGGAATTCAAGCGGCCAGTGAAAAGCGCTGATGCTACGCGCCAATGAATCTGTCGCGTCTTTCACATGATGTTGAACAGGTAATCCGCGTATGGCTGCCCAGACGTGATCTGTAAGGGGTATAGTGACTTGACCAAGATTTGCGGCTGTTGGTTGAATACCTGTCTTCGGTGCAAAGAACGATGTAATGTAGAGATCACAAGCTGTTTTTAAATTTTGCCAGTTTTCTCCCTTATGGAGTTTTGTAAAGGCGGCCTTTTTTGCAGCAATTTGCGTCAGTGTATCCTCTGGCATATCGATCAGGGCGCGTGCAGCATCTATAATTGAGGCTGGTGGTTTCAGGTCTTCCAAGAAGCCGCTTGTGGCCTCTCCGTCACGCATGGTTTTGTTGTGCTTTGCAAAAGCCTTCGCAGTGTCTTTGTCGTCGCCCGTCAGGGGTTTGTAGGCCTCGTCAGGGATACCTTTACGCAACATTTCGTAATCAAAAACGCCAACCAAGCTATTGCCGCATCGAATATGGCTATCTAGGAAGGTTAGCGGCTTACCCGGTTCTAGCGCTTCAATCCAAAGCGCTACTTTGCAAAGCTCGACAGCCATCGAACTTAAATCAGCGCCGTAAATGCAGTGAGACACCACTTCACGCAACGCATGCTGAAACTCTTCCTGAGAGGGAGCTCCGGGGCTTCTATGCTTGGCTATCCGAGCCGCAGCTCGCCTGGCAGCGCCAAGAAGAAAATGTCCGGAACCACAAGCCGGATCGATGATCGATAGTTTCAGTATTTCGCCAACTGGATCAGCAGGATTGCGGGCTTCGGCTGCATCGAGAACAGGCTCAAGGGTGGAATCAAGAAGCAATTTCACCAGGGCGTCGGGCGTGTAGTAACTGCCTGATGTCTTCCGGGCGTTACCTTTCGTTTCGTCGCCTTGCGCAAAATCGAAGGTGCGGACGTCGGCGCTGGCGCGTGGGGTAAGTTCCAGCAGGCTTTCATAGACCGAGCCAAGTTCCTCAGTCTCCATGTCGCGCCAGTTCACGCGCGTCAGCGGCTGGCCATCGGGACGCAGCCAGGCCAAGCGCCAG
>CAIUPE010000126.1 GCA_903900975.1 uncultured Hyphomicrobiales bacterium
CTCGCGCCGTGCAGTCGACGCTTCAGCGCTACAAGTCGTTGCAGGACATTATCGCCATTCTCGGCATGGACGAATTGTCGGAAGACGATAAGTTGGCCGTGGCCCGCGCCCGTAAGATCGAGCGCTTCTTGTCGCAGCCGTTCCACGTCGCCGAAGTGTTCACCGGTTCGCCAGGCAAGCTCGTCTCGCTCGCCGACACCATCAAGAGCTTTAAGGGTCTGGTTGAAGGTCAGTATGACCACCTTCCAGAAGCGGCGTTCTACATGGTCGGCACGATCGAGGAAGCCATCGAAAAGGCTGATCGCCTCGCCAAGGAAGCCGCTTAATACTTGCGGTATGATAAAAGGCGGCGCGCTAAAGGCGCCGTCATCGACCGTCAGACGTTCCGGAGACAATAATGGCCGCTTTTGCATTCGAACTCGTTTCTCCTGAAAAGCTCGTGTTTTCGGGTGACGTGGAGCAGGTTGTCGTTCCGGGCACGGAAGGCGATTTCGCTGTGTTGAAAGACCATGCTCCTGTGATGTCGGCGCTTCGTCCCGGCGTTTTGTCCTACACGGATGAGAAGGGCGCTTCGCAGGCTGTGTTTATCCGCGGTGGGTTTGTCGATGTGTCGGCAACGGTACTGACCGTGCTGGCCGAACAGGCGATCCCAGTGGCCGAGATGACGGAAGCGGCATTCAAGGCTGAAGTTGATCTGGCCTCCGCGCTGCTTGGTGCTGCCTTGACCGATGAGAGCAAGCGTTTGGCCGCCGAGCGTTTGGCCCAGATCGAAGCGTTGCGTTCCACGCTGGTTCACTAAACCGCTACCGTTTCCCCCTCGTGAGCCATGGCTCACGATAAGAGCATCGTTGTGGACCGCGAGCCTTCCGGCTCGCATTGATGCGTGGCAGGAGCCACGCGGTCCATTGGCACACCGCCTTAGAAATGATGATGAGGGCGACTGACGATGGGCGCTACAAGTCCTGATCTAAATAACCCCCTAAAAAGCCGTTGGCCCGCACTGGATGTTGTGCGTGGCGTTGCGATCCTTGCGATGATCGCGTTTCATTTCACATGGGATCTCGGCTTTTTCGGGATCGTTGATTACGACATTTCCTTCACCCCTGAAGGGCGATTACTCGCGCACATCATTGCAGGAAGCTTTCTTTTTATGGTGGGTATGGGCCTGGCGCTGGCCCATCGCGGAACCTTTAACCAGAAAGCCTTTTTACGCCGATTCCGCTTTGTCGCCGGTGCTGCCCTGCTGGTCTCGCTGGGCACCTATTTCACGATGCCAAACGATTGGATTTTTTTCGGCGTGTTGCATTGCATCGCGCTATCGAGCCTTTTGGCGTTGCCCTTGCTCAGGGCCCCTATCGTGCTGGTTGCGGGTTTGGCAATCGCTGCGATTGCGGCTCCATTTGTGATAGCGCATCCCTTTTTTGATCAACCTTTACTGTTCTGGCTCGGACTTAATCAGGTGCTGCCGCGCACCAATGATTATGTGCCGCTGCTGCCATGGTTTGGGGCGGTGCTTGCAGGCGTGGTGGCTGCGCGTAAGGCATATCGGCATGAGGCCGTTTTAGCATGGCTGCAACAGCCAATAAAGCGGGTCCTTGCGCGTATTCTGGCCCGAATGGGGCGATTCAGCCTCCCGATCTATCTGATTCACCAACCTATCCTGATGGGGCTTTTATGGGCGCTTTTGAGCGTTACTGGGCCCATCCATTTTTTTGGGTCGTCCGATGGCGGGTTCGCGAAGGCATGCACCGCAAGCTGCATCGCGTCGGGCCGTAATGATCAGAAATGCGTCTCCTCCTGCGCCTGTGTGGGTGAGGAGATCGCGTCAAAATCACCGCCGGTCGCCACTTTATCCGAGTTCGAAATGAACAAACGGATCAATGCATCGATTCTTATTTGCCGTGCTAAGGGCGCTCTGTAGGGCGAAAATGATAACTAAAGTGCGGCATGACGCCTATCGACATGGAAATGACGCTTCGATTAAGGTTGAAGACGATAAGACATAGTAATCCGCTTATGACTGAATTTCATTGGCTTTTGATGTATGATCGCGTCAAAAGGTGATTGTCCCGGCCCCTTAAAGAAGGAGAGCGAGTTTGCGCTTCTCATTTCTCAATCTAGCGAAACAAGCATTATCCGCCCACAGGCATTGGCCGGAGCAATGGCGTTTTCCCGAACCCAAAGCCGAATATGACGCCATCATCATCGGCGCCGGCGGGCATGGTTTGGGCACTGCCTATTATCTGGCGAAAGAACATGGCATGCGTAACATCGCGGTGCTTGAAAAGGGCTGGCTGGGCGGCGGCAATACGGGCCGGAATACAACAATCATTCGCTCGAACTATCTCTGGGAAGAAAGCCAGGGGCTTTACGAGCATTCGGTCAAGCTCTGGGAAAACCTCTCGGCGGAGCTCAATTACAACGTCATGTATTCCCCGCGCGGCGTGATGATGCTGGCGCATACGGTGCATGACATTCAGGTGTTCAAGCGCCATGTCCATGCCAACCGCTTGCAGGGCATTGATAATGAGTGGATGACACCGGAAGAGGCGAAGGAATTCTGCCCGATCCTCAACATTTCGCCCAATATGCGCTACCCGATTTTGGGTGCGGCCTTGCAACGTCGCGGCGGCACGGCGCGGCATGATGCGGTGGCGTGGGGCTATGCGCGTGCGGCGAGTGCCATGGGCGTCGACATCATCCAGAATTGCGAAGTAAAGGGCATCCGCCGCGACGCACAAGGCGCGGTAACGGGCGTTGAAACCACCAAGGGCTTTATCGGCACCAAGAAGATCGGTGTTGTCGCGGCAGGTCATACCAGCGTGATCATGAGCATGGCAGATGTGCGCATGCCGCTTGAATCTTATCCGCTGCAAGCGCTTGTGTCGGAACCCATCAAGCCGATCATGCCCTGCGTGGTGATGTCGAACACGATCCACGCCTATATGTCGCAGTCGGATAAGGGCGAGCTGGTGATTGGGGCAGGTACAGACGCCTACACATCCTATAGCCAGACGGGCGGCCTCCACATCACTACCCACACGCTGGACGCGATTTGCGAATTGTTCCCGAATGTCCGCCGGTTGAGGATGCTCCGGAACTGGGGCGGCATTGTTGATGTGACGCCGGATCGTTCGCCGATTCTGTCAAAGACGCCGGTAAAGGGTCTTTATGTGAATTGCGGATGGGGAACCGGCGGCTTTAAGGCAACCCCCGGCTCGGCCAATGTGTTCGCGCATACGATAGCGAAAGACGAGCCGCACCCGATCAATGCGGCCTTCACCATCGACCGGTTCAAAACCGGCCGCCTGATTGATGAAGCCGCCGCCGCCGCCGTCGCGCATTAAGGAGCAGAACCATGTTGCTAATTCCCTGCCCCCATTGCGGCAATCGCCCTGAGTTAGAATTCCGCTATGCAGGCGAAGCGCATATTGCGCGACCTGCTGATCCGTCCACCACGAGCGATCAGGAATGGGCGGACTATGTCTATTTCCGCTCCACTCCGAAAGGCCTTCACATTGAACGCTGGCGGCATGTGTCCGGCTGCGCGCGTTTCTTCAATTGCGTGCGCGATACCGTGAGCGACAAAATTTTAAAAACCTATCCCGCAGGGCAGCCTAAGCCTGATCTTGCAGTTATCGTTAAGGAGGCTGGACAATGAGCCTGACGCTTCGCGCCAAGCGCTCCGGTCGGGTGGACCGGACCAAACCGCTTTCTTTCACCTTTGACGGCAAAGCCTATCGCGGCTTTGAGGGCGATACGCTCGCATCCGCTCTGCTCGCCAATGGCGTGCATTTGATGGGCCGCTCGTTCAAATATCACCGCCCGCGGGGTGTTATAACGGCAGGATCCGATGAGCCGAATGCGCTGGTCAGCGTCGGCACCGGCGCACGTCACACGCCCAACTTACGCGCTCCGCAGGTCGAGCTTTATGATGGGCTTGTGGCGAAGAGCCAGAATGCTTGGCCGTCCTTGAGCTTCGATGTCGGCGCGATCAATAATTTTCTCTCGCCGCTGTTTGTGGCGGGCTTTTACTACAAGACCTTTATGTGGCCGAACGTAGCGTGGAAGAAGCTCTATGAGCCGATCATCCGCAACGCGGCAGGTCTCGGCACGGCGTCAAATGAGCCTGATCCGGATCATTACTCAACCCGCTTTGCTCATTGCGATGTGCTGGTCATAGGCTCTGGCCCCGCTGGTCTTTCTACGGCTCTTTCCGCTGCCCGCACGGGCGCGCGTGTCATTCTGTGCGATGAGCAGGCCGAATTTGGCGGCTCGCTTCTCTCCGAACTGCACGCGACGGTTGACGGCAAGCCCGCAGCCCAATGGGTTGAGGAAGCGGTTGCCGAATTCAAAGGCCATTCCGGCACGGTAACGCTTTTGCCGCGCACGCAAGCCTTCGGTTATTTCGCGCAAAATTTTGTTGGACTTGTCGAGCGGGTTACCGATCATCTGGCCAAGCCTGATCCGAAATTGCCGCGCGATCGCCTCTGGCAGGTGCGGACGAAAGAGGTCGTCATTGCAGCCGGTGCGCATGAGCGCCCGATGGTATTCCCGGACAATGATCGTCCAGGCATTATGCTGGCCGATGCGGCGCGCACCTACGCCAATCGCTACGGCGTCCGGCCCGGTGGCCGCGCTGTCGTCGCAACCGCCCATGACAGCGCCTACCAGGCAGCGCTCGATTTGAAGGCGGCGGGTGTCTCCATCGAACTCATCGCCGACCTTCGCAACGAAGCCAATGGTCCACTGCCCATGGCTGCGCGCGCCGCGGGTATTCGCGTTGAAACCGGTATGGCGATTACGGGTTCAACCGGACGCTTGCGGGTCAGTGCCGCACTGGTGAGCAAGCTCGGCACCGATGGCGAAGATGCGATCCCGTGCGATTTGATCCTGATGTGCGGCGGCTGGACGCCTTCGGTGCATCTCTTCTCGCAGTCGCGGGGCAAATTGAAATTTGACGAGGCGCGTCAGGTTTTCATCCCCGGCGAGTCCGTTCAGGCCGAGCGCTCGGCAGGGGCATGCAAAGGCTCCGAAACGCTAGCGCAAGCCTTCGAGGATGGTTTTGCTGCCGGTCTCGATGCCGCAGCCAAAGCGGGATTTGCCAAGGGCAATGCCACCAAAGTGAAACTCGCAGGCGTGCTCGACGCGCATGGCGGGTTCTTGGGTGCCGTTCCCCATCCGCATGATGCAGGACGGGTGAAGGCCTTTGTCGATTACCAGAATGACGTGACGGCGAAAGACATTAAGCTCGCCACCCGCGAAGGCATGCGGTCGATTGAGCATGTGAAGCGCTACACCACCACCGGTATGGCGACCGATCAGGGCAAATTGTCCAATATGAACGCATTGGCGATAGCGTCTGAGGCGCTCGGCAAGCCGATCCCTGCAGTGGGCCTCACCACTTTCCGCCAGCCTTACACGCCGATCAGCTTCGGCGCGATGGCCAACCATTCACGCGGCGATCTGTTCGATCCCGTGCGCAAGACAGCAACGCATGCTTGGGCGGAAGCGCAAGGCGCGGTGTTTGAAGATGTCGGCTTGTGGAAACGCGCGTGGTATTTCCCGAAATCGGGTGAGGATATGCACGCAGCCGTGTTGCGCGAATGCAAGACCGTGCGCGACTCAGCAGGTGTGTTCGACGCCTCGACGCTCGGCAAAATTGAAGTTGTCGGCCCCGATGCCGCCGCGTTCATGAACATCCTCTACACCAACCCATGGTCAAAGCTCGAAGTTGGGCGTTGCCGCTATGGCCTGATGCTGAATGAAGCGGGCTTCGTGATGGATGACGGCGTGGTCGGTCGCATTGCGGAAGATCGCTTCCACGTCACGACCACAACGGGCGGTGCGCCGCGCGTGTTGAACCATATGGAAGACTATCTCCAGACCGAATTCCCGAACTTGAAGGTCGCTCTAACCTCAACGACAGAGCAATATTCGGTGGTTGCGGTGCAAGGCCCGAATGCGCGCAAGATCATCGCGCCTTTGATCGAAGGCATCGATATCTCGAACGAAGCCATGCCGCATATGAGCGTACGCTTGGGCAAAATCTGCGGCGTGCCGACACGGCTCTTCCGCATGAGCTTTACCGGCGAACTTGGTTTCGAAGTGAACGTGCCTGCCGATTACGGCCAAGCGATCTGGGAAGCCATTTGGGCGGAAGCGCAAAAATATGATGCGTGTGCCTATGGCACCGAGACGATGCACGTTCTGCGTGCCGAGAAGGGCTATATCATCGTCGGCCAGGAAACCGATGGCACCGTCACGCCGAACGATCTCGGACTTGATTGGGCGATTGGCAAAGCGAAACCCGATTTCGTCGGCAAGCGCTCGCTGACGCGTCCGGATCTTGTAAAGGCAGATCGCAAGCAGTTGGTGGGGCTTTTGACGGTTGATCCGCAGAAGGTTTTGGAAGAAGGCGCGCAGATCACGCTGGTGGGTAATCCGCCAGCAGGCACTTCAGCGCTAGGCCATGTCACCTCGTCCTATCAAAGCGCCGTGCTGGGCCGCAGCTTCGCGTTGGCGATTGTCTCGGCGGGCCGCGCGCGCATGAGCGAAACGCTCTATGTGCCGATGCCCGATGGCCCGATTGCAGTCACCGTTACTGATCCGGTTTTCTATGACAAGGAAGGAGCTAAGCTCCATGTCTGATTCAAAAATCACCCGCCGCTCGGCCTTTGAAGGCTTGCATCCGATTGACGTAGCAGGCGCGGTTTCCGTTGCGCCTGTACCTTACGCAACTTGCTTCTCGTTTCGGGGTGACTCGAAGGCGGCAAGCGCTTGCTCGAAGGGCTTTGGCGTGATGTTGCCGAATACCTTGCTGAAGGCCGAAAGCGACAATGGCCGCACGGCGATTTCGCTCGGTCCCGACGAGTGGTTGCTCATCGCGCCCGATGGCGAGGTTGAGGCGCTTGAAGCGTCGATTGAGAAGGCGCTCGACAAACAGCACCATTCGCTGGTCGATATCAGCCACCGCAACACGGCGTTCACCGTGTCCGGTCCAAAGGCTGAAACGCTGTTGGCCAGCGGATGTTTGCTGGATCTGCATGTCTCTGCGTTTCCTGTAGGCATGGCAACGCGGACGATTTATTCGAAAGCGGATATCGTGTTGTGGCGCACGGCAGCGGATATTTTCCATGTGGAACTCTGGCGCAGTTTTGTGCCGTTTGTGTGGGGATTGCTGGAAGAGGCGAGCCACGAACTGTGACGCGAGTCCCGTCATTGCGAGCGAACGCGAAGCAACCCAGTTAAACTTAAAAAGAAAAGCGCCATGTTTCCGTGGCGCTTTTTTTCGTTATCATCAGCTGGGTTGCTTCGCGTTCGCTCGCAATGACGGTAAAAAATCTTCACTTCTTCTCCAACCGAGCCAACAGGCTCGACGTGTCCCATCGTCCGCCGCCCATATTTTGCACTTCGCCGTAGAACTGATCGACCAAAGCCGTCATTGGCAAATTAGCCCCATTGCGACGGCTTTCTGCGATGCAGATGCCCAAATCCTTGCGCATCCAATCGACCGCAAAACCGAACTCGAATTTTGACTGGTTCATCGTTTTGTAGCGGTTTTCCATCTGCCAGCTTTGGGCCGCGCCCTTCGAGATCGTCTCGATCACGGCTTCCACATCAAGCCCCGCTTTCTTGGCGAAATTGACGCCTTCGGCCAAGCCTTGCACAAGCCCCGCGATACAGATCTGGTTAACCATTTTGGTAAGCTGTCCCGCACCCGACGGCCCCAATAATTTGCACATGCGGGCAAAGGACATGATCACGGGTTCGACACGGGCATAGATGGCCTCATCACCACCGCACATCACGGTGAGCACGCCATTTTCGGCTCCGGCTTGCCCGCCGGAAACGGGGGCGTCGATAAAGGCAAGGCCGTGCTCTTGCGCGGTTGCGTAGAGCTCGCGCGCCACTTCGGCGGAAGCGGTGGTGTGGTCAATAAACACGGCACCCTTCGCCATGCCGGCAAAGGCTCCATCCGCACCCAGCGTGACGGAGCGCAAATCATCATCATTGCCGACGCAGGCAAACACGATCTCTTGGCCCATGGCTGCCTCACGCGGCGTCTTGGCGGCCTTGCCGCCATGGGCTGCAACCCATGCCTCAGCCTTGGCGAAGGTACGGTTATAAACGGTAACGTCATGTCCCTTTTGCGTGAGATGCCGCGCCATCGGGAAACCCATCACACCCAAGCCCAGAAATGCTACTTTCGCCATGTCGATCCCTCCGATGAATGGGTTGAATACGGTTGATGAGCCGATATGGACCGGTAGAGATGGCGAGGCAAGCATCCTTTCGGACCGCGAGCCTCCCGGCTCGCATTCTTAAGATGCGAGGCAGGAGCCTCGCGGGCCAGTTTGCTGCACGTTGAGGTTGACCTTGCAACCCGCAACCCGCCATAAAGCGTCACATGTTGAGAAGGAAAATCCCCGTGGCGAATGAACAAGATCTCCGCAATGCTCTGTCTCTGTTGAAGGGACTGGATGGCAAAACACCGTTTTTGCGGTCTGGCCTGTTGGGTGGCATCTCGATTCAGGGCGATAAAGCCTATATTTCGCTGGTAGTGGACGCCTCAACCGCCAAGACCATCGAGCCCGTGCGGGCGGCGGTCGAGATGGCGGCGCTGACGGTCAAGGGCATTGATAAAGCCATGGTGACGCTCACCGCCGAGCGTCCGGCGCAAGCCAATGCTCCGGCTGCGCCCGGCCCGCGCGCACAAGCTGCAACGGCTAAAGCGATGATTCCCGGTGTGAAACACATCGTGGCCGTCGCTTCGGGCAAAGGTGGCGTTGGCAAATCCACCGTTTCAGCCAATCTCGCGCTGGCACTTTCGAAGCTTGGCATGAAAGTCGGCATTCTGGATGCGGATATTTATGGCCCCTCGCTGCCAAAGCTGTTCGGCATTACGGGCCGTCCGACGATTGATGAAAACAAGATCATGCAGCCGCTCGATGGCTATGGCATCAAGGTGATGTCGATTGGTTTTCTGATCGAGGAAGAAACGCCGATGATCTGGCGCGGCCCGATGGTGATGTCGGCTTTGCAACAAATGATGCGCGAAGTGAATTGGGGCACGCTGGATGTGCTCATCGTCGATATGCCGCCCGGCACGGGTGACGCGCAGCTCACCATGGCGCAATCGGTGACATTGGCGGGTGCGGTAATCGTCTCAACGCCGCAAGACTTGGCGTTGATCGATGCGCGGCGTGGTGTCGCGATGTTCAAGCGCGTGGAGGTGCCCATCCTCGGCATCGTGGAAAATATGAGCTATTTCCTCTGCCCCGAATGCGGCACCCGTTCCGATATCTTCGGCCATGGTGGCGCGCGTCACGAGGCCGAGCGGTTGGGCGTTCCCTTCTTGGGCGAAGTGCCACTGCATATTGACATCCGCGAACGCTCTGATGCCGGAACGCCCGTGGTGGCAACGGCACCGGACAGCGTCCACGCCAAGATTTTTATGGGCATTGCGGAAGCCTTGAAAACACGGCTGGAGACGGGTGCACCTGCCCGTCAGGGTCCGAAAATTATCATTGAATAAGCGGGAAACAGCATGTCTGGCGTAAGCGATACCCCAACATCGGCCGATATCGTCATTGTGGGCGGCGCGGTGATTGGCTCCTCCGTGGCGTTTCATCTGGCGAGCGATCCGGCGTTTAAAGGCCGCATTGTCGTGATCGAGAAAGACCCGACTTACACGTATTCGGCGTCAGCCCTATCAGCGGCCTCGATCCGCCAGCAATATTCCAGCGCCGTGAACGTCAAAATATCGCTTTATGGCATCGATTATCTCAGAAACATTGGCGATCATCTCGCGATCAATGGCGAAAAACCTGAAATTGGTCTTCATGAAGGCGGATATCTCTATCTGGAGACCACGCCCGGCGCGCCGGTTTTGACGGAAAACCAGAAACTGCAAAACGGCCTTGGTGCCGATATTGTGTTGTTTGCTTCCGATGCCCTCAAGCAACACTTTCCATGGCTCATGGTGGACGATATCGCCGCAGGGGCTTGGGGCCGGACGGGCGAAGGCTGGTTTGATGGTTGGGGCCTGATGCAGGCTTTCCGCAAAAAGGCGCGTCATCTCGGCGTGACCTATGTCGATGGTGAAGTGACCGGCGTTGAACGGGAAGGCGGCACAATCACTGCTGTGACGTTGAAAGATGGCTCCCGCATCGCGTGCGGTATGCTTCTCAACACGGCGGGTGCATCGGGTGGTCGCGAATTGGCGGCGATGGCCGGGGTCGATATTCCCGTCCACGGCAAGAAGCGCTGCGTGTTTAGCTTTATGTGCAAGGGCGATGTGCCCAATGCGCCACTGTTGATTGATACTTCTGGCACATGGTTTCGCCCCGAGGGGCACCGGACAGCGGAAGGTCAGATGTTTATCTGCGGCGGATCGCCCGGCGAGCAAGATCCTGATTCAAAAGAGTTCGAGGTTGATTGGTCGTTGTTTGAAGAGATTTACTGGCCCGCTTTGGCCACCCGCGTGCCAGCCTTCGAGCAGATCAAGCAAGGCCGCGCTTGGGCTGGCCATTATGATATGTGCGAATTCGACCATAACGCGATTGTGGGTTTGGCCGTCGGCTATAAAAATCTCTATCTCGCCAACGGCTTTTCCGGCCACGGCTTGCAGCAAAGTCCGGCCATTGGGCGGGGCTTGGCGGAGTTGATGGTCCATGGCCAGTTCAAAACGCTCGATCTCTCTGAGCTTGGCCATCAAAGGGTCGTTGAAAACCGCCCGATGCTGGAAACCAATGTGATTTAAATCAGACTTGCGGTGATGTTGATCATCAGCGCCAAAATCGCCGAATTGAAGGCGAAGGCCGTGACGCAATGGATTAGCGTCACGCGGCGCATGTCGGGCGAAACTGTTGGCACATCGGCGGTTTGTGCGGCGCAGGCGACGACGAAGGAATAATAGACGAAGTCATGATAATCCGGCTCCCGCTCACCCGGAAAATTCAGGCCGCCATGGAGGCCATTGGCATCGGCGCGGTAATAGAGATTGGCGTAATGCAATGCAAAAATCATATGCGTGAACGCCCAGGAGAGCGCCACCGTCGTCGAGGTGAGCGCAAAGGTTAGCACAAGCGAGGAGCCTTCCGCCTTGCTGGCCGCGAGCTCCATGACAATAGCACCGAAACTGGCGACGGCTCCGCCCAGCGTCAGGGCCAGAATAATCCAGTCCCCTTCGTCATAAAGCGCCGCGCGTCGGCGGCAATGCTCGACATTCGACTTTGCAATCAGCATTCCCGTCATCACGAGATAGGACAAAGTGAGGATATCCCAGCCTAAGACAAGGCGAGTGGTTGTCCGCCAGCTGCCGGGCAAGACAAAGAAAAGCGCAAAGCCCAGCCCAAGGGCAATAAACAGCCGCTCGCGGGCTCTAAACAGGTTCACCAGCGATGATGGTTTCGTCTTTGCCATGTCAGTGACCCCGCTGGACAATGAAACGCGCCGTGGCACGCAAGAGATCAGCTTCCGGTCCAAAGGCACCAAGGCTCTCCAACGCGTTACGCGCCAACCGATCCCGCTCCGCTTTGGCGGCATCAAGGCCCAAAAGCGCGACCAAGGTGCCCTTTCCCTGTTCCACGTCCTTACCGGCGCTTTTGCCTAAGGTTGCGGTATCCGCTTCGATATCGAGAATATCATCGGCAATCTGGAAGGCTGCCCCGATTGCGCGACCATAGGCTGCAAGCGCTTGGCGGGTCGCCGCCGGTGCGCGCCCTAATATTCCGCCCGCCTCAACCGCAAACAGCAGCAGGGCGCCCGTCTTCATTGCTTGCAACTGCCGAATATGGGCTTCGGAGAGGGCTAGAGGCGCTTTGTCCGCCGTGTACCTTCCCTCGGCTGCCAGATCGAGCGCTTGCCCGCCAGCCATGCCGCCAAGGCCTGAGGCCCGTGCAAGGCCAAGCACGAGATCAAGCCTCACCGAAGCATCAGAATGAACCTGTGGTCGGGCCATAACATCGAAGGCCAAGGTCAACAGCGCATCGCCTGCTAAAATGGCCATGCCGTCATCGTAGACTTTATGGACGGTGGGCCGCCCGCGTCGCAAATCATCATTGTCCATCGCGGGCAAATCATCATGCACCAGCGAGTAGCAGTGGACGAGTTCAAGGGCAGCGCCCGCTAGATGGGCGGCATCGGTATCTACGCCGCACAGTCTAGCACTTTCAACGAGCAGGAAGGGGCGCAGTCGTTTGCCGCCGCCCAGCGCGCCATGTTGCATGGCTGCCAACAAAATTTCGGGCCGGGCGGTTTCGCCTGTCATCGGCTCAGGGGTGAGCAATCCGTCCAGCAGCGCTTCAATATGGACGGCGGTTGCCGCTAAAGCGGCTTTAAAGGCGTTTTCGTCTACGCTCATGGCCTGTTTTTCCGTTTCATCTGCTAGCGGCTTGCCTGATGCTACGGGATGGGTCAAGCATCGTACGGGAAGGCCCGCGGAATTTAAACGATTTATGACAGGCGGGCTCTAGCCATCGGGCGCTAACCTCTGTATAAGCCGCCCTTCAGAATTCAATTTGGCGTGGACTTTCCGCGTCTCACCGCCCGATACGGAGACTCCGATGGCCGTTCCAAAACGCAAAACATCCCCATCCAAGCGCGGCATGCGCCGTTCTGCCGATGCGCTCGCAGCACCGACCTATGTTGAAGACAAGGATTCGGGCGAATTGCGCCGTCCGCACCACGTCGATCTCAAGACCGGCATGTATCGCGGCAAGCAGATCCTGAACATCAAGAAAGAGGCGTAAGCCTTTTTTGGCCGCCGAGGTATTGGGCGGCGACGTTCATTTAAAGATGAAGAGATTAAAAAAACCCAGTCGTGAGACTGGGTTTTTTTGATGTTAGGCGGAGATGGTTTGGAAAATTGGTTTTCCATTCGGCGGTTTTGCCTGCGAAAGCCGATAGGCTGCGGCGCCATTTTCCGGTAAAATTCGGTTTTTCAGGCGCAGGTCGGCGACATTTGCGCGTGTTGCCACGAGATGAGCCAGAAAGCGAGCGTCCGTTCGTGGGTAGCGCTGGGCAGATGTATGCATATCAGCATTGGACGCATGGGTGCTCCCATGCAGCACCAGATGTCTATCGCTCATGTCAGAAAATCCCCGCACCATCGGCCCCCTTGGGCGCGACGGTGGGTTTCATACCACAACACTTTGAAATGTTAACCTTACGTTAACCAATAATTTTTAGATGATCGCGCGACTTAATCAGTAGGTCAGGCGCAGATGCGCCTACCGACCAAGCCGGTCGAGCTTTTTTTGCATTTCTGCTATTTCTTTTTTCAAGTCCGAAAGGTCATTGGCTTCCGGTGCAGGCTTTTCGACGGGCGTGGCTGAAGAGCTTGGCGCCTCATCGCCCGACGCTAAATGCCCGAAGGGCAAAAACATGGACATTGCGTTGCGGAAAACATCCATGTTTTTCTGACCCAGCTCTTCCATTACCCCGAATTTGGGGACGCCGAAGGCGTTAGTCATCTGGTCGCGGAATTTTTGTTGGTTTTCCGTTAGCATCTGAATTGAATGTTCAAGATAGCTCGGCACCAGGGACTGCATGCTGTCGCCGTAAAAGCTTATCAACTGCCGCATGAAATTGATTGGTAGCAGGTTTTGTCCGGTCTTGGCTTCCTGTTCAAAAATAATCTGGGTTAACACGGGGCGGGTAATGTCCTCACCTGATTTGGCGTCAATAACGGCAAAATTATCGCCGCGCTTGACCATAACAGCCAGATCGTCCAGCGTTACATAGGTGCTTGTGCCAGTATGGTAGAGGCGGCGGTTGGCGTATTTTTTTATGACGGTCGGCTTATCCGTGGCACTCATGAACAGTCCATCTCCCAAATGCGTTCCGGTCCAAGCTGGCGCTTCTAAAAAAGAACGGAAAGACGGATTGGACAGGAAAATGGCTTGAAATGCAAGCTATTCGCCTAACGACTTAAGCCGTAAGTGATCGTCCAAAGTGGCCGGAAGCGTCTTGACGACACCCCCGCATCTGGCGGACAAGTTGCAGGATGTGAATTTTAATTGCCGTCCGTCCCGATAGACCTCTGCGGTCGTCCAAGGCAGCGGCCGAACTGGAGGATAAACCATGGCATCTCCCGATATCGTCATCGTCAGCGCAGCCCGTACCCCTGTCGGTTCGTTCAATGGTACGCTTTCGACCCTTGCGGCGCATGAACTGGCTGCCATCGCTATAAAAGCTGCGCTCGAGCGCTCGGGGGTTGCCGCCGCCGAGGTGGATGAGGTTATTCTCGGTCAGATCCTCACTGCCGGTCAGGGGCAGAATCCAGCCCGACAAGCCGCAATGAAAGCCGGAATTCCGCAGGAAGCCACGGCTTGGGGTTTGAACCAGCTCTGCGGTTCGGGACTTCGCGCCGTTGCCATCGGTTTGCAGCAGATCGCCAATGGCGACGCGAATATCATCGTTGCGGGTGGTCAGGAGTCGATGTCGCAGGCGCAGCATTCTGCCCATCTACGTAATGGCACTAAAATGGGTGACTTGAAATTCATTGATACCATGTTGCGCGATGGTCTGACCGATGCTTTCTTTGGCTATCACATGGGAACAACGGCCGAGAACGTGGCCACGAAATGGCAAATCAGCCGCGATGAGCAGGATGCCTTCGCGCTTGCCTCGCAAAACAAGGCTGAAGCCGCGCAAAAGGCTGGCCGTTTCAAGGACGAGATCGTACCGGTAACGATTTCGAGCAAAAAGGGTGATGTTGTGGTGAGTGATGATGAATATATCCGCCATGGCGCTACCCTTGAGAGCCTTACCAAGTTGCGTCCGGCCTTCTCGAAAGACGGCACGGTGACGGCGGGCAATGCCTCCGGCATCAATGATGGTGCGGCAGCACTGGTTTTGATGACGGCAGCTGAAGCCAACCGTCGCGGGTTGACCCCGCTGGCGCGCATCGCCTCATGGGCTACAGCGGGCGTTGATCCGGCGATCATGGGCTCGGGCCCGATTCCTGCAACACGCAAGGCGCTGGAAAAGGCAGGCTGGAAAGCGACCGATCTGGATCTCGCCGAAGCCAATGAAGCCTTTGCCGCTCAGGCCATTGCGGTGAACCGCGATCTTGGATGGGACACGTCAAAAGTGAACGTCAATGGCGGCGCGATTGCCATCGGCCATCCGGTCGGTGCATCGGGCGCCCGCGTTCTCATCACGCTGTTGCATGAAATGCAGAAGCGCGACGCCAAAAAAGGCCTCGCTACCTTGTGCATAGGCGGCGGCATGGGCATCGCTTTGGCGGTTGAGCGGTAAAAACTTAGCAAAAAACGCCGGACCGGAGCAACCGGTCCGGTTACACGTAAGGGAGGAGAGGACTATGGCACGAGTTGCGTTGGTAACAGGCGGAACGCGCGGCATCGGCGCCGCGATTGCGGTGGCCTTGAAGGCTGCCGGATATACGGTAGCGGCCAATTACGGCGGCAATGACGAGGCGGCCAAGGCCTTTACCGCAGCAACCGGGATTGCGGCTTATAAATGGGATGTTTCCAGTTATGACGCCTGCGTCGCGGGGATTGCACAAGTCGAAGCAGCCCATGGTCCCGTTGATGTGCTCGTCAACAATGCCGGCATCACGCGCGATGTGATGTTCCATAAAATGACAAAAGAGCATTGGGATGCGGTGATCAACACCAATCTTTCCTCGCTCTTCAACATGACCCGTCCGGTTTGGGAAGGCATGCGGTCCCGTAAATTCGGCCGTGTGATCTGCATTTCCTCGATCAACGGCCAGAAAGGTCAGATGGGTCAGGTGAACTATTCCGCAGCGAAAGCCGGTGATCTTGGCTTTGTCAAAGCGCTGGCTCAGGAAGGCGGGCGTTCGGGCATTACGGTCAATGCCGTTTGCCCTGGATATATCGCAACCGATATGGTCAAAGCGGTTGATCCAGCCATCATCGAGAAAAATATTGTAGCCCATATTCCGTTGGGGCGTTTAGGGGAGCCAGAAGAAATTGCGCGCGCCGTGGTATTCTTGGCTGCTGATGATGCGGGCTTCATCACAGGCTCGACACTGACGGCCAATGGTGGGCAGTACATGGTTTGACCTTGGTCGAAGCCTTCTTTTAGCGGGCGAACGAAACCGGATGAAGTTGGAAGACCGACGCTAGCGTCGGTCTTTTCTTGGACGCCGCTATAAAAGGACCTTAGCGCCATGAAGCCGCCTTTTGTTGCGACCTTGATCGGTTTTGGGGCCATATTGCTATGGTCATCTCTGGCGTTTATGACGGCCGCATCGGGCACAATGCCGCCCTTTGAATTGGCGGCTATGACCTTTTTTATTGGTGGTTTGCTAGGATTACCCGCCGTGATCCGCCATCCGCAAGGTTTCAGCCTGTTGCGCCAACCCGCATCGGTCTGGGCTTTGGGGATCGGCGGTTTGTTTTTCTACCATGCCGTATATTTTGCCGCCCTTCGCCTTGCCCCACCGGCGGAAGCAGGGTTGATTGCTTATCTCTGGCCCTTGTTGATTGTCTTAATGTCAGCCTTTTTGCCGGGCGAACGGCTCAGCGCCGGCCATGTTCTCGGGGCGATTGCAGGATTTGGCGGTGTAGCGCTTCTGCTCGGCAGCAAACAGGGCGGGTTCGGTTTCGATGGTCGTTATTGGCAAGGCTACGCTTTGGCATTTTGCTGCGCTTTTATCTGGTCAGGTTATTCCATCCTCTCGCGGCGATTCAAAGAAGCGCCCACCGAAATGGTAGCGGTCTATTGCTTAGCCACGTCGGCCTTGGCATTCGTCGCTCATCGGATGTTTGAAACCACTGTATGGCCGGATCAAACTGGCCAATGGTTGGCCGTCACCGGCTTAGGGCTGGGGCCTGTTGGCGCGGCGTTCTATCTCTGGGATAGGGGCGTCAAACGGGGCGACATCAAGATTTTAGGTGTGACGTCCTATGCCGCTCCCGTGCTCTCGACCCTTTTTCTTGTGGCAACGGGCTATGCGGAGCCTACCCTTTCCTTAGCGTTGGCCGCTTTTCTGATCGTCGCGGGTGCTTTATTGGCAACCCGTGCCTATCGCTAGAGCTTGAAGGCATTCGATTGCAGTTGTTTGACGGGACGCAGCAAAGATTCAAGGATCGTGCGACGACCAGTGAGAATATCGACTTCTGCCAACATGCCCGGCGTTACTGATTTGCCGGCACCAAAATCTTTAACGCCCGCTTCGAGGCGTACGCGGAAATAAGGTTGTCCCTTCTCATCCTGTAAGGCATCAGCTGAAATATCGACGACCTTCCCCGTTAGTCCCCCATAGATCGAGAAATCATACGCACTGACTTTGATGATAGCTTTTTGTCCGGGCCATACATCGGCGCGGTCATTGGGTTGGAGGCGGGCCTCGACGGCAACTGCGGCGTCCCCTGGAACGATTTCTACCAGGGTCTCGCCCGATTTCACGACGCCGCCGACGGTGGAAACGTGCAACTTATTTACGATCCCGTTCATTGGCGCTACGACATCCGAGCGTGCGCTGCGGTCTTTCAGCGCGGTGATGGTTTCGTCCAGTTTGGCGATCTGCAATTCGGCTTCTGAGCGCTCTTTATCGGAGTCGGAACGGAAGCGGGAATTGGCTTCATCAATGCGGCGCGAAATTTCGCTCATGATCGCTTCGTCGCGTGGAATTTCATGAACCAGATCGGAAAGACGCTGTTCAATCTGTTGAAGCGACCGTTCGTTTTCGAGCAAGTCATTGGTTGAAAACGCTCCAACCGTGTTCAGCTTGCGCAAATTGGCAACCCGTTGATCAACCAGCTCCCGCTCACGGATCGTGTTGGCCCAGCGTGACTTGGCTTCCGATAAGTCAATCGATTTTTGTTTGTATTGGTCTTGCAAAATGCCGACTTGAGCCTGCAACGTGTTGCGTTTGCCGTTGAATAGGTCCCGTTTGCGCTCGACAATTTTTGGAATTGCTTCTTCCACGTCTGCCGGGAATACAAGCGTATCCAGATTTCCAACTTCGGCATTGAGCCGGATCATCCGCGCCTGTTTCGCCTTCATGTCGATTTCGGCTTGGGCCAGTTCGGACCGTGAGAAACTGTTATCGATCCGAAGCAGCGGCATACCGCGGGTGACGCTATCGCCTTCCCGCACCAGAATATCGGTAACAATTCCGCCTTCGAAATGCTGCACCGTCTGGATTTGTGATTGAGGTACAATCCGGCCAAAGCCGCGAACGACCCTATCAATCTCGGTGTTGGCAGCCCAAAGAAAGAGCGCGACGGTCCCTAAAACCGCAAGAATAACAAAACTTCGCGATGCCCCGACGATAATGCGTTGCGACTGCCGCGGATAGGGAATCGATGACGGCTTTGATCTCGGCTCCGTTGAAGGTGAAGGAGGGGTAGCCAACTGTTCAACCATGACAGGAAAATTCCGATACTCAGTTTTTTTTAGAAATAATAACATAGTGGTGTTAATGTAGCATACAACTTAATTTATTAAATTTGACATTTAATGTTTTAGCCTTATTCACAAATTTATGAAATGACGTTAAGGCATATAATAATCTTATTAAAAATTTTCAAAAATTTCGTTGCGTCATTAAGGCTTGTTCATGTCTATAAATTCATCTCATGAGTCGGACTTTCCGGAGGGTGAGTCACGGCCAAGTGCGTCGATTGTTGCGATGCCTTTGACTCCGCGCCCGCGCCCCGATGTCAGCGACGACGAAGTGACCATTAGACTTGGCGATCAGTCGGACGGCGCCGTCTTACCGGAGGAAGCGCCGTCGGCTGTTACGGAGGCGCCTGGTAAATTACCCCTTGTGATGGCCTTGGAGTTGATTGCAGCGCATTGGTTTGGTCGGCGGATGGAGATAACCGAGCCCTATCAAGTTGGTGAACCTTTTGCGCCCGAAACGGCGATTGCCTATGCCGCAGAACTCGGGCTTGACTTGACGCCCCATCATCAACCGCTTTCGAAACTCAAAGCCGCCGATTTCCCCTGTCTGGTGATGGACCATGACGGGCATTGCCGTGTGCTTGTCAGGCGGATCAATCGCTGGGCTTTTATGTGTCGGAATGCCGATTGTGATATTCCCGTGGACCGTAAACATCTCGATCAGACTTATTCGGGATTGGTCTTTTTTGTTCGGCCAATTGAAGGATTTATTCCGAGAACGGCAAATGGCGAGGTTGATGCCGATGCGGGTCACGAAGATGATCGTCCGATCGGCTCGGTAATTAGTTTTCTGTTTATCACGATGCTAAAAAAGCGTTCCGGCGCGGTGGTTCAATTGGCGAGCGCTGGAGCGATCAGCAATCTCTTACTCATTTTGGTCCCGATTTTTTCAATGGCGGTCTATGATCGGGTTATTCCGCATCTGGCCTATGAAACCTTGTGGGCTTTAACGATCGGGATCGTAATCGCGTTGATCGTTGATTTGGCGCTTCGGCACGTCAAAGTCCGGATTATTGACTCAATCGCGGCCGATATCAGCCATGTTGTTCAAGTTCGGTTTTATCGACGTTTAGTACACGGCCAGATGAAAGGGATGCCACGAACAGGTGGCGCTTTGGCGCAGACGATGCGCGATCTGGAGAGCTACAGCCAGATGGTCCCGACGGCATTTTTGTCGCTTGTGGTGGATGTGCCATTTGTAATCATCACCTCGATCATTCTGGCGAGCGTGGCAGGGGCCGTTGCCCTTTTACCCTTTGTTGGCGCGCTGATCGTCGCGGTCGTTTTCGGTGTGGCCCATTTCGCCAGTCGGGCGCGGCTTGCGCCGTTTCTGGTTTTGATGCGTTTGCAATCTAATTCGGTGATTGAAACGATCGAAGGTCTCGAAACGGTCAAGACGAATTCGGCCGAATCGGCCCTATTGAACAAGTGGGAACGCTTGGCGGATGCTACCGCCTATAGCAGCCATATGTCGCGCATGGCGCATGCTTTCGCACAGCAATGGTCGATGACCGTTAGCCAAGCGATGACGGTGGCGACGCTGGTGGTGGGGGTTTATGAAATCAGTCAAAATGCGATGACGGTGGGTGCTCTATCAGCGTCAACCATGTTGATCGGGCGTTTGATCGGGCCAATTACACAGTTTGTCGGACAGGCCCAGCGAGTGGTGCAGGCACGCAAAACCTTAGAGCCGATTCGCAGCGTGTTGAATGCGCCCATCGAGCGGGCCGGCGATGGAGGCTTCTCTATTCATCGTGATATACAAGGCCAAATCGACGTCATTCATGTCAGTTATTCGTATCCCCAAACGCAGGTAGCAAGCCTGAGTGATGTATCGCTTGTGATCAAGCCGGGGGAGCGAATTGGCATTATCGGCCGCGTGGGCTCAGGCAAGAGCACATTGCTTCGGCTGTTGGTCCGCCTACTGGAGCCTACCGAAGGCGCAATTCGTCTGGACGGCAATGATATTCGCCAATTTTCGCCGCGCGAGATCAGGCAGAAATTCGCCTATATGAGGCAGGATACGGGCCTATTTGATGATACGCTTCGGGCTAATCTGCTGTTTGGGCTAGCGCGTCCCGATCCCGCTTTGGTGGAAGAGGCATTGGCGATTTCTGGTGTCGGCGCTTTTGCCGGGCGCAGTCCGGAGGGGTTTGGGTTGCGCGTCGGACCACGGGGTGAGCGCCTTTCCGGCGGTGAGCGGCAATCGGTAGGGCTGGCCCGCGCCATGATCGGCAACCCCATGATGCTGCTCCTTGATGAGCCGACGGCCTCGATGGATAACACGGCGGAACGTCAAATTATTACCGGTTTGCAGCAATGGCTGAAAGGCCGCACCTTGATTGTTGCTACCCATCGGGCCGCGATGCTCGATCTCGTGGATCGGGTTATCTTGATGCATGAGGGCAAAATTGTTGCCGATGGCCCAAAGGAACAGGTGCTTAAAAAGTTGCAGACCGGTTGACCCATGGGCAGGATGGTTGTTAAACGGTTGTCTTTAGTTTACGTAACGTAATATATTGTCGATGTATCATTTTTCTGTCCGTAAGCATGTGAAGGCAAATGGCAGCAGCCTCTGACGACGAAGAGACAAATTATTGGCCGGGCTTCGTTGATGCGCTTTCGACGATGACGATGATGCTTATCTTTTTGATGATGATCCTCAGCCTCGTCGTCGTGAGCATTTCTCAACAGGCAACGAAATCACAAATTATGACCATCGCAAAGGCGGCGAAGGTCGATAATGCGGGTGCTCCTGTTTCGATCGAAAAGCTGACAGCCCAGATTCTGGAAGCTTTGTCGCGGTACAGCGATCAACCCAACACCAGTTTGCCGGTGCCAGACTCGCGTCAACCCGAGTCGACGGCGCTGGTCGATCCGAGTGCGAATACCAAGGTTGCACAAACGAAAAATTTTTCTGTTGAGGATGGCAGCAAAACAGCCGCGCGCGGGATCGAAGATTCGTTGCTGTCGAATGCACGGTCATCGGTCGCGAGCGTCGATGAACATCTTGATGAGTCCGACAAACCGAGTGCCAATCCGCCGAAAAGCTCCCAGACGGCCGAGCTCGATCCTCAGGCAGGTAAACTTTATTTCGCTTCGCCCCAACCCAACCCCGACGAGAGCCGCATTGTTTCCCGTCATCCGGCGGACCTACAGCCGTTTGGCGGCGGGACAGACGTGAAGGCCAATCCGGCGCTGGTTACGGTAGAATTTCAGCCGCGCGCCATCCAGTGCGACGATAATTCTCTGCTCAAATTGAAGGATTTTATTGATAGTCGGCGGGCTGCGATTGGCGACCGTCGGGTGCAGGTCCGAGCCTTGGCCAATGTTCGAGATGGCGCCGTAACGGAAGCGCGACGTTTTGGCTATTACCGTGCAATGGGCATCCGGCAAGCGCTTATCAATTTAGGCATTCCCGCCGATCAGATCAGCGTGGGCATCGAAGATGTCAGCGACCCGGACAAAATCGACATTGTTGAACTTTTTGCAAGCTAACCCTACGAATGGATGTTGTGACCATGAAGCTATCCAACGCTAACCGCGAGGCTAATTCCCTCGCCAATATCCGAATTCAGCTGGTCAAGTCATTTGCCGTTCTGGCGGCGTTGGGGCTGCTGTTTTATCTTCAATTCGAATTCATCCATCGCGCTCTTTTTGCCCAGCCTGTCCTGAACCTCGCGATTATTCTCGTTTTCTCGTTTGGTACAGCGATGGCAATTTCCGCCAATCTTCACCTCTTCGGCGAATATCGCGCCTTGCAAGCGATGAAGGAAACTTGGACGGACTTCGACGAGATGGATCGGACGAACGACCATGCCGGCGTACTCCGTTTAATGCGTACGGCTGAACCAGCGCATGTCTTTAGCAAGCCCCGCATTCTCGGTCCCGTTTACGATGTTGTTATGGGCGAGTTGTTAAAGACGAGGGCTTTGAACACGTCTCTGGCCCAACGCAATTCGCTGGTCGCAACCATCAATGATGGGATCAACCGCGAAAAATCGCTCGTCACGTATATAACCGGCACGATGATTTTGATGGGGCTTATCGGCACCTTTATCGGCCTGATGGAAATGGTCGCCTCGGTTGGTGGCATCGTCGGCGGATTGGCTAAGGTCGGTGCTGGATCGGATGAAGCGATTAAAAACGTTATTCGCGATCTTGAGGCACCGCTTACGGGTATGGCGACAGGCTTTTCTGCATCGCTATTTGGTCTGTTCGGCTCATTAAGTCTGGGGCTGATTGCGCGCTTTGTGAATTCGGCAACGTTAGGCGTTAGACACGAATTCGAGACATGGATTTCTAAAATCAGTTCGGTTGAGGTGCATGGATCACAGCTTTCCGGCGCGAGTGGCGCTGGTGATAGCACGACGTTAGCTTTGGCGGGGTCTCTACTCGGCGCCTTTCGCACAACGCAAGGCTTGATCAACCGGAGTGCCGAGGTGATGCGGCGCCTCGGCGAAAGGCAGGAAACGCAAACCGATGTGTTGGCCAAGCTCGTTGAACAAGTTGAAACGCTTTCGGTCCGGCAGTCCCATACCCTCGCTCAATTAAAGCGTGTCGATATGATCGGCGATGCCTTGGACAATATGCGAGAAGAAGCCATTTTGCGTGATCGGGCAGCGTCAAACCGATTGGCGGATGGCATTGGCCGCATTGCGCAGGTTGTCGATGAAAGCCGGAGCCATTTGTTCAGCGCCGTACAGGATGTCGCCGAACAACACCGCGCATCCGAGCGGTTGGCGCGCGCACTCGAGCTTCAGCAGAACCGGGGTTTTGAGGCTTTGGCGCTGGAACTTTCGACAATATCGGCTGCGGGCGAGGAGCGTGGTCGGGTGAGCGCCGAACATTATAGTGAAGTCGAGAAATTGATCCGGACCTCGTTGCGGCCGTTGGACGTCCGAACCATTGCCGACCAATTGGGTGCTTCGGTCGATGAGCGGCTGGCGGCTGGCTTTGGGGCCGTTGCTGCGTCCTTCGACGACTCGCTTGATCGATTGTTGGGTGGGCTTGACCGTCTTGGACAAACACAGGCCGAGCTCGCCGATCGGCTATTGGCTATGGATTCTGGCACTTCGTCTGCCGAAGAGATGCGGGCCTTTGGTAAAAACATCGAACAGGGTATCGCGAACGGGTTGAACGAAATTGCTCGCGTTCTCGATGGTGTCTTGCTGGATAAAGTCCGCCAACTCAAGGATGACGCAGTATCGGCCCAAAAAGATCCTGCATCAGATCCCGCGCTTGCCGATGAATTCAAAATTGATCGAGCCGTCACTGACGCCATTATCGATCGATTCCGGAAGAAATCACAGGGTAACCGAATCGTTTCTTGATCCATCGGCCCTTACCCAAACCCCATGGAGACCACTATGCTCGATCGTATCGAAGGGACAGCCTCATCGCCAGTCCCCCATCAAGTCCCTAAGCGTCCATGCTGCATCATCTCTGAATTGTTGCTTGACGAGGATGACGTGGCGCTGGACGGGATTGTTCGCTGGATGGTGACCGACCGCGCGCTGTTTCGCGAAGCTACCCGCTACATCTTGAAGCGCAAAGGCGATCCGGTCCGGCTGCGAATTTTAGGAACCGATTATCCGGGAACGATCATTGGCACGACCTCTCAGGGATATGAGCTCTCGTTCGACAAGCCAATTGATGCAGAAGTGGTTGATGATCTTGTCGGCCGCCATCTTACGGAAGAGTAAGCCAGTTCGGTTAGCCGTATTAAACGCGTGTTCAGATTGAATAATATCGCTTAGCGTGCACTCTTAGCTTCGACGTAGCGTGCGAAATTATCGAGTATTGATTGCCAGCCGTGCTGTTGTTGCTCAACGGAATAGATTTGCTCGCTATCAAAACGAACCCGTACAACAACTCCTTCAGGCGTAGCATTGAATTCAACCTGGGCCAAACGATCACCAAATTGATATTCGATGCGTTTTAGGTCGATGATCTCAGTATAAACGCCTGAAAAATCAAAACCCATGCTTCCATCTTTTGCTTCCATGCGCGAACTGAACGTACCGCCCACCCGTAAGTCGACGGCAGCCTTGGTCGTGTGCCAATCGTCTGACGCCGTATTCCAGTGCTTTCCACCGTAATTTTTTGTCCGGGCATCTTATTTCTCAAATGTCATAAATGGAGAAAAATGGAAAGCGGCAAACGACCCTACAATGATAGGATTGCATGAACAATGGTCGGAGCGAAAGGATTTGAACCTTCGACCCCCTCGTCCCGAACGAGGTGCGCTACCAGGCTGCGCTACGCTCCGACTTTGATCGAATGAACAAAGTATAGTGTCGAGGTTTTTGGCCTGCAAGACGATTTAGGCGATCAAAAGACGGTTCAAAGTGCAATTGATGAAATCGTTGGCTTGCATCGGCGTGAGAGCCGAATTAAGGATCGCGTGCTGCCTGTTCAGGTCAGCGAATCGTGATGGGGCGTCGCCAAGCGGTAAGGCAGTGGATTTTGATTCCACCATGCGGAGGTTCGAATCCTCCCGCCCCAGCCAATTTCCTTCTTTACTTCGGCTTGTCAAAAACTTACCATATATCAGGGGGTTA
>CAIUPE010000127.1 GCA_903900975.1 uncultured Hyphomicrobiales bacterium
CCTAGGATCAGGCGAGAGTATAGGAAAATCAAGAAAAGGAACGCCTAAGACGTGACGAAAAAAACGGTCAAAACTTTGGATCAGGCGTCCGAACTTATTCCAATTCCTTCTTCATCGCTGCATCAACGCATTCTTGCTGAAATCGAAGATAAGATTTTATCCGGCGAATGGCCGCCCGAATACCGCATACCGTTTGAGCACGAATTAAAGGAGCATTATCAATGCTCCCGCATGACCGTGAACAAGGTGTTGACGCAATTAGCGGGCGCCGGTCTTATTCAACGCCGCCGCAAAGCGGGCAGTTTTGTAACGCGGCCACGCTTGCAATCCGCCGTTCTCGAAATCAGTGAAATCAAGGCTGAAGTTGCAGCCCTTGGGTTAAGCTATCGCTATGACGTGATTGAGCGCCATCAGCGCCGCCCCACGGCTTCCGATCGCGAGTTGCTGGGGCCGAATGCGGACGGCCCTGTTCTGGACCTTGTGTGCCATCACTTTGGCGGCACCCGTCCGTTTTGCCTTGAAGAGCGACTGATCAACAGCGCGGCTGTTCCCGAAGTTTTGCATGAAAAATTCAAAACCGTTCCGCCGGGATCGTGGCTTGTGAGCCAAGTGCCATGGTCAACAGCCGAGCATCGGATCAGGGCGACGCAGGCCGATGAACGCACAGCGGCCATTCTAAATATCCCCGTTCATAGCGCCTGTCTGGTGATTGAACGCCGGACGTTTATTTCGGGCAATCCGATCACCTTTGTCCGACTAACCTATCCGGGCAACAAGCATGAGCTTGTCGCGCATTTCGAACCCGCGAGCGGCTAGACAGATTAGGCTAAGATGGCTTGCGGTGGAGGGGTTGCGATACCGCTCATCAACGCGATCCTACCATCAGACAATGCCGCCTGATGGCGTGCTGCCGCGATAATAAAATTGCGAAATTCCAAACCCATAGGACGGTCGAGCACGGATTGATCCCACGCCAGAAAATAGGGCTCTGGCATATTGATCCGCTCATCAAACGGAATAACGAGACGACCGGATCGCACATCATCCGCCACCATTGAAATTTGGCCCAGCACAAACCCGCCATCATGCACGGCGGCATCAATGGCGGCGCTCGATAGCGAGAACGCCAGTTCGTCCGAACGCTCCGGCGGCTCCGCGCCGATACTGCGCGCCCAGTCGGCCCAAGAGGGCGCTTTTTGAAAACGCACATCCCATTCAATATCGATACGCGGCACCTGAAGGATTTCCCGCGGCGTCGAGACCGGAAATTTTTTAAGTAGGCCCGGTGAGCAAACGGGCACGAAACGGTCGGTGAACAACTCCGTGTATTGATTATATTGCCGGCAGGCGCGGCCATAAGAGAGACGAAAATCGATATGGTCGCGTTCGAATACCGTCTCATCATCGGAGCCGATCAACCGCGTGCCGGTGGCCTCATGGATCGTGCGCCATTGCAGCAAAAGCGGCCTGATCCATCTCAATGCAAGCGATGGTAGGGCGCTGAAGACGATGCCTGCTTTTGATTTCGCGCGCTGAAGGTCATCCTGCCCGGTGCGCAACTGATCGAAGGCCAGACTGACACGCTCGTAATAAATGCGTCCCCATGCGGTTAGCCCAAGCGAGCGCCCGCGCCGCTCGAATAAGCGGACATTCAAAACCGTCTCCAGATTGTGGAGCTGCTGGCTTACCGCGCCGGGCGAAACGCCAAGCTCCTCCGCCGCCGTTACAACGCTCCCACATCGGGCGACGGTTTCGAACGCTTGAACGGCACGTAGGGGTGGCAGGGACGACATTTTAGCTCCTTCCCATCAGACAATGCTCGACCAATTTAGAAAAACTAAATTAATTTACACCATATACCGCTTGATTCACTTAGAAAATCTGAAAGTATGTTTTTTA
>CAIUPE010000128.1 GCA_903900975.1 uncultured Hyphomicrobiales bacterium
AGAATATGAATTTTACCGAATTATGTAACCGCATTTTTAATGAGTCAGTGCTTGATTATCATCAAACTGACTTTGTCGATGCCCCGATTAACAACAAGTACGAACTTAAAACCATTGAGTATTATTTATACTTAAAAAACAATCGATGAATCAATGCACAAAAAAATGTCGACATAATATTTTATATTTTTTTTGTAATTTTATCGCGTAATTTCTCGATATCTTCGCTAAGGAATGAAGCTAAATGAGCGTGCAAGACATCGATTGGCTAAAGAGGCGACTTAAGATCGCTATGCTTGAGAGCAAGCTTTTCAAAATCAGGCATGATTACCAATTGCTGATGCTTTTATATCTCGGTGCCCGACCTTCCCCGATGAGCAGAAGCGCATTGGTGAAAAAGATTGGCTGCAGCGAGGTCTCGTTTCGAAAATATTACCACGACCTCGCCGATCAGGGATTGATCGAAATTCTGACGTCGAGTTCAGACAAGCGCAAAAAGAGTGTTGGCTTGACGCCCGTCGGCCGTGCCCTGTTGCGCGAGTATGAAAAGGCGTTTCACCAGATCGCCCGCCCCTGACAGACCGCCCCTCGAAACAGGCTGAACCAGCTTGGAAAAGGACAAAAAACGTTATGATAGCCCGCTTTCACGTTCCTCCAGGCTGGCAATCAAATGTTCGATCTGCGCTTTGGAATCGTCCATCAACGACGATAAAAACATCGCAGCCCGCAGGGCTTTGCTTGCATCGTTCGCGTCAAACGCCACGTGATCCCGTAAACTAACCAAAGCACAATGCAGCCCAACGCTCACGACTTCGACAGCTTTTTCAAGGGTAAGGGGTTTGGAAAAATCGATCCCGGACATGGCGGTCACCCTTTTTAAAAAGAAAACGGCCCCAGCGCAAAGATCGCGCTGGTGCCGGGGTGCTAAGAAAACCACTCAAACATGGCCGCGACGCTTTTAGCCTTGCGACCTGGACATAACGCCGCCACCCCGACGTAAATGCGTCAGGGCAGTTTGGTGACGGCAGATGCACTGCCGGTTTGAGCGGAGGTTTCTTAGGCCCCAAGCCATGCGGATGCATGACCTTAGGGAAATAATATCACCCCGCCCGCCAAAATCCAACCCATCGCCATAGACGCGGAGAAGCCTCATAGCAGTATAACGCGTTATGCTATCTTAAGTTGTATTCTAGGATTTTAGCTAAATTGCAACGGTAGACATCCCCTGCCGTCATCTACCATGTTGATTGAAGATTCAATTCTTTCAATCAACATGGTAGATGACGAACCGCGCTTACTCACCCAAACCGCTTCTCAATATACTCCGCCACCATCACCTTAAACTCAGCCGCAATGGTCGGCCCGCGCAACGTCGCTGCCTTTTGGCCGTCGATAAACACCGGCGCGGTTGGAGTCTCCCCCGTGCCCGGCAGCGAGATTCCGATATCGGCGTGCTTGCTCTCGCCCGGCCCGTTCACGATGCAGCCCATCACCGCGACATTGAGGTTTTCGACGCCGACATAACGCGTTTTCCATTCCGGCATGGAGGTGGAAATCCAATCCTGAATATCCCGCGCCAATTCCTGAAACACGGTCGAGGTCGTCCGCCCGCAACCGGGGCACGCGGCAACGAGCGGCACGAAGGTGCGAAAGCCCATGGTCTGCAAAATCTCTTGCGCGACTTTGACTTCCACCGTGCGGTCGCCATTCGGCTCCGGCGTTAGCGAGACGCGGATTGTGTCGCCAATGCCTTCTTGCAACAACACGCCCAAAGCAGCGGATGAAGCGACAATGCCCTTCGAGCCCATGCCCGCTTCGGTCAGGCCGAGATGGATCGCGTAATCGGAGCGCTTAGCCAGCATCCGGTACACCGCGATCAAATCCTGCACGCCAGACACCTTAGCCGATAGAATAATGCGGTCTTTCGCCAGCCCTATTTCGGTGGCCCGCTCTGCCGATAGCAGAGCCGATTGCACCATCGCCTCGCGCAACACCGCGCGGGCTTCAATCGGGTCTGCGGACGCCGCGTTGATATCCATCAAATGGGTCAGCAATTCCTGATCAAGCGAACCCCAATTGGCCCCAATCCGCACCGCTTTATTGTGCTTGATCGCCAATTCCACGATGGCCGAGAATTGCCGGTCGCGCTTGTCCTTAAAGCCGACATTGCCGGGATTGATCCGGTATTTATCAAGCGCTTCGGCGCAGGCCGGATGGTCCTTTAACAGCGTGTGGCCGATATAATGAAAATCGCCAACAAGTGGCACATCAACGCCGCGCTGCAACAGTTTTTCGCGGATATGGGGAACGGCTGCGGCCGCTTCATCGCGATCCACCGTAATGCGCACGAGTTCCGAGCCTGCCCGCGCCAAGGCGGCGACTTGCTTAACGGTGGCTTCAATATCCGCCGTATCCGTATTCGTCATGGATTGCACGACGATGGGCGCACCACCGCCCACTTTCACGCCGCCCACCATCACACCAACCGTGGAATGGCGTTTCAGCGGGGCGGCTTCAATCGGCGTCGGCAGGCAGGATACATCGTTCATGCAGGTCACTTCTCCTCAAGCCTGCAATGCGCACATAGACCTTGCAGTTCAATGACACGCGCATGCGGGGTGAAATGGTGGTCTTCGGTAATGGCGGCCAAAGCCCGCGTTAACGGCTCGGAGGTAACCTCGTCAACGCCGCTGCATTTCTCGCAAATCATGAACACGACGAGATCGCCGCGGGCATGATGAAACGGACAGGCAATAAACGCATTGCGGCTTGCAAGCCGATGCACAAAGCCTTCGCCGATTAAAAAATCCATCGCGCGATAGACCGTAACGGGCGCCAGTTTTTTAATGCCCGCCGCATTTAGGCTGTCGATCACATCATAGGCGCTCATCGGGTGATGCGTCGCATAAAGCGTCTGAAGCACCTGTTTACGAATGGGCGTCAGGCGTAAGCCGCGCTCCGCACAGTGTTTTTCGGCAGCGGCCAGCGCTTCAGGCGCCCGCGCAGCATGCGCCTCGCCATGCGCGCACGCCTCACCAACCGCGTGGTCGTGCGGGTGCGAATGGGGTGCGTGCAATGTGGAGTGCGAAACGGCCATAGCGGGCTTTTAAAGCATTCCCCGTTCAAACTGAAGCGGCGAGACGAAAAACCTTGGTGTGTTTAACGTCCATATCCTCAATCGCCCGGGTCGTCGCCACCCGATACTCAGCCAGCTCAACGAGATCGGCTTTAGGCAAAAAAGCCCGACCAGGATCGCCCAGCACCACATCCATGCCCGACGCTTGAAGTACTTTCAGCCAATCGAGCACGCGCAGCGCCATATCGCGGTCATAGCAAATATCGCCCGCCAATACCGTGTCCCACGCGCCCGATTGCCCAACAATATCTTCGCAGCGGATCGAAAGCTCGATGCCATTGGCCGCCGCATTCAACCGCATGGCCTCCGCCGCAAAGCCGTCAATATCCACCGCCTCGACACTTGCGGCCCCCGCCATCATCGCGGCAATACCGACAAGACCGGAGCCGGAGGCAAAATCGAGCACGCGCTTGCCGCGCACGGTTTCGGGATGATCGAGAATATAACGCGCCAAACCCTGCCCGCCTGCCCAGGCAAACGCCCAAAACGGCGGTGGCAGGCCGATTTTTTCCAAATCTTCTTCGGTTTTATGCCAAAGCTCGGTGACTTCATCGGCGACATAAAGCCGAATCTCTGGCGCGTGCGGCACGGGCAGCAGCACGGTATTGGCCTCGATAAAGGCGGCCTTGTCGATGATCATACCAAACTTTCAGGCGCGTGGATGGGCTGCATCAAAGGCTTTAAGCAGCATCGCGCCATCGACTTCCGTATAGATTTGCGTCGTGGAAAGCGAGGCATGGCCCAATAATTCCTGAATAGCCCGCAAATCACCGCCCCGCGATAAAAGATGCGTCGCAAAAGAATGGCGAAGCGCGTGTGGTGTGGCCGAATCCGGCAGGCCAAGCCCGCCCCGCAGCCGCTCCATCGTCAACTGGATGATCCGTGGCGAGAGCTTGCCACCCCGCGCACCCAAAAACAGCGGGCCTTTCGGCTCCAGATCATAAGGACATTGCGCGCGATAGGTCTCAATAGCCGTGATCGCAGGAGCAATCACCGGCACAATCCGCGTCTTGCCGCCTTTGCCGAGCACGCGCACGGTGTCGCGCGTTGAGGTTGGCGCATCTTCAACGGTCAACCCCAGCGCCTCCGAAATACGCAGTCCGCAGCCATAAAGCAGCGTCATCACCGCCGCATCGCGCGCCAAAATCCAAGGCTCGCGGGTGTCGCCTTCGCGCTCAGACGGATCAACCAGCCGCTTCGCCATGGAAGGGGCAACGGGCTTGGGCAGTAACCGCCCGAGCTTCGGCCCGCGAATAACCGAAAGAGCGGAAGCATCCGCCAGCCCTTCCTTTTCCAGAAAGCGCAAAAACGAACGAATGCCAGCCAGCGATCGCATCAGGCTGCGGCTACCCACATCATCGGCCCGCCGCGAGGCCATAAAGCCGCGCAGATCAGCAGGCTTTAAATCGCGTAATTTATCGACCCCGTCATCGTCCTCAAGCGTTGCACCGAGCCAAGCCAAGAATTGACGCACATCCCGCCCATACGCCTCCAGCGTCTTGGGCGATAACCGCCGCTCACCGGACAAATGCCGCTGCCAAGCGAGAAAGGGGCGGGAGGATGGGTTAGGAGAAGCGCTCATAGGCTCATTTTATACGGGCTTGATTAACGGCGTGTAAGCAGAGGCCCCGCATCATCATGAAGGGCCGAATGCCCTTTTGCTTATGCCCAAGAATAGGCTATGGCATGCGCCAAGAGCTAACAAAAACCACTTAAGCCGGAGATATAAGATGGAAGAGATCGGCATCGGCATTATTGGCACGGGCTTCATGGGCAAATCCCATGCGATTGCTTATCGCGCCGCTGGTGGCATCTTTCCGCTGAAGCACCGGCCTGTGCTCGAAATGGTAGCCGATAACAATGAAGCCGCAGGCTTGGCCGCCCATCGCCAGCTCGGCTTCCGCCGTGTGACAACCGATTGGCGCGCGCTGGTCAATGATCCAGCGGTCCATGTCGTCTCCATCACCACGCCGAACACGCTGCACAAGGAAATGGCGCTGGCCGCCATTGCCGCCGGCAAACATGTTCATTGCGAAAAGCCGATTGCGCCAAGTGCGGCGGATGCCAAGGAGATGCTGGAAGCGGCTGAGAAAGCAGGCGTCAAAACCCAAGTCGGCTTTAATTATATCAAAAACCCCGTGCTAAAGCTCGCTCGCGATATGATCGCATCAGGCGAGCTCGGCGACATTATCGGTTTTCGCGGCATTCATGGCGAAGACTATATGACCGATCCGGATGGCGCCTGGTCATGGCGGCTTGACCCTAAAGGGGGTGGCGGTGTGATCGCCGATCTCGGCAGCCACATCATCGGCATGGCGCGTTTTCTGTTGGGCCCAATCACCGAAGTTTTCGCCGATCTCGAAACCGTGGTGCCGACGCGTCCCGTTGCCCCCGGTGCAAGCGAGCGCCGCGCGGTCGAGGTCGATGATATTGCCCGCCTCACCGTGCGTTTCGCGCGCGGTTGCCGCGGAACGATTGAAGCCAATTGGTGCGCCACGGGCCGCAAAATGCAGCTTGGCTTTGAGATTGCGGGCACCAAAGGCGGCCTTGTGTTCACGCAAGAGCGTTTCAACGAATTGCAATATTACAAAGTGGGCGGCGATCCACGCCATCAGGGCTTCACCCGCATTGAGGCCAGCCCTGCGCATTCGCCCTATGGTCTGTTCTGCGTCGCAGGCGGTCACCAAATCGGTTTCAATGATCTAAAAACCATTGAGGCCGCCGAGTTTCTGGCCACCATCGAGGGCAACGGCCCGTCGGGCCCCGATTTCCGCGAGGCGTATGAAATCCAGAAAATCGTCGATACCGCCATTCAGGCGTCGCTTAGCCGAAACTGGATGTCGATAAGCTGAAACGCAAACCGGCCAATCTCGCCTAGCGTCGTTGCAAGAACGACCCAATTGAATTGAGGAAACACCCATGACAGCCACGATCATCGACGGCAAAGCCTTTGCGGCGAAAGTGCGGGCCCAAGTGGCTGACCATGTCAGTAAAATCAAAGCCGAGCGCGGCGAGGCCCCGGGCCTCGCTGTTGTCTTGGTGGGTGAAGACCCGGCCAGTCAGGTCTATGTCCGCAACAAGGGCACGCAGACCGTCGAAGTCGGCATGAAGTCAATCGAGTATAAGCTTGATGCGTCAACGCCACAGAACGAGTTAGTAGCCCTCATTCACAAGCTCAATGCCGATCCCGAAGTGCATGGCATTCTGGTGCAATTGCCCCTGCCCGGCCATCTCAACTCCGATCTTGTTATCAACACGATCGATCCCGCCAAGGATGTTGACGGCTTTCACATCTCGAATGTCGGCTTGCTGGGCACCGGCCAGAAAAGCATGGTGCCGTGCACTCCGTTAGGCTGCCTGATGATGCTGCGCGATCACCATGGTTCGCTCGCGGGCATGAATGCGGTGGTGGTCGGTCGTTCCAACATTGTCGGCAAGCCGATGGCGCAATTGCTGTTAGGGGATAGCTGCACGGTAACCATCGCCCATAGTAAAACCAAGGATTTGGGCGCGGTGTGCCGTGGTGCGGATATTCTGGTCGCCGCCGTCGGTCGTCCCGAAATGGTCACCGGTGAATGGGTCAAGCCCGGCGCAACCGTGATCGATGTCGGCATCAACCGCATCGAGCGCGACGGCAAAACCAAGCTTGTGGGCGATGTGCATTTCGAGAGCGCGGCGAAAGTGGCCGGTGCCATAACGCCGGTTCCGGGCGGCGTCGGCCCCATGACCATTGCCTGCCTCTTGGCCAATACGCTCACCGCCTATTGCCGTGCCAAAGGCCTGCCTGAGCCCAAAGGGCTAACCGCCTGAGAGCTCCTCAAACGTGGTAAAAAAAAGGGCGCCCCGATTGGAGCGCCCTTTTTTAATTCTCATAAAAATCTCTCATTCGCCGCCGATTTGCAGCTTCTTGTCCTTGCAGAGATCGGTTTCGCTTGGTTCGACCGTCGATCCGTCTTCAAAAACGGCCGAAATGGTGACTTTGCAAGCTTTACCCAAGCTAACATTCGCCGATTTCTGCGCTGCAATTGGACTCTTCAAGAGCTCAACCGTACGCGTCGTTGGGGCTGGTGGAGCTGCTGGCATCAATGACGAAACCATATCAACCGGCGCCATCCACCAATCGCTGCTTTTAGCAGGTGCAGGAGCTGAGACTGCTGGAACCACTTCCGTCAAGGTCAGCGAGGTTAGCGCCGAACTGCCCGTGTTGACGACCATAATCATGAAGTCAGCAGGCTTTTTTGCATTTTTTGCATAGGCTGGAGCAGCAATAGCGGCAACAAGCGCAACAATAGCGATCAATTTCTTCATTCGTCGAGGCTCCTTCAATCCTGCACGATACACTGCCATAATCGGGTTCATATCGACCCCGGGAAGATCGCGCTTGGAAAGATATGCTAGACCGAAGCAACCATCTCTACCGATACACGCGACTATTCATAAAACTACCTATCGCGAATTGTCGGCCTTAAAAACAAAAATCTTTCCAAATCGTCATATTATCAAGCACTATTGCATCGGATGATCCTTCTTCAACTTCACAAAGCTGGGCCAATGGCAACGACTGAACTCGTTATTTTTGATTGCGACGGGGTATTGGTGGACAGCGAAGTAATCTCAGCCTCCGTTTTTATCGAGGAATTGCAGAAAAGCGATATCCACATGGAGCAACGCGTCTTTTTCGAGCGCATGATTGGACGGAGCTTCGAGCAGGGCGTTGCCACCATTCGGGAAGTAACCGGCAAAACGCCACCGTCTCATTTCAAGGAAGCTGTTCGTCACACGCTTCTTGAGCGCTTTACAGAAGCCCTTCAGCCTATCAAAGACATCGCAACCCTGTTGCAAGCGCTGAATACACGTGTTTGCGTGGCCACCAGTAGCGATCCCATCCGGGCGGCGCGCTCTCTTGCTATAACGGGGCTTGATGGCTTTTTCACTGATCGCGTGTTTACCGCCTCTATGGTCAAAAACGGCAAGCCCGCGCCTGATCTTTTCTTGCACGCGGCAAGCGCGCTCAACACGAAAGCCGAACGCTGCATCGTCATTGAAGATAGCGCCTATGGCCTGATTGCGGCCAAAGCCGCTGGCATGAAAGCGTGGCATTTCACCGGCGGTGGCCATTTCAGCAAAGGCTATTCGGTTGACCCCAAGATTGCGCGGGATCGGTCGTTTGCTGATATGAAGGCCTTGCTCGCGGAAGCCAAAACGCTTTCACTCGCCTAAATCCAGACGCGTCTGCGCCCTTTGCAGGTCCTATCCGAGGGTGTATGAACGCGCCAAACACCTGCTTTCATCTTGATCGAATGAACCATATTCGGAGCCTATCATGTCAAGTGCGTCCTCAACTCTTCTTTCCAATCTTCTGACCGATAAGAGCCTGTTTCGTCAGGAGTGCTATATCAATGGTCACTGGGTAGGATCGGACAAGCGCATTGAAGTGACCAACCCCGCCACGGGCGTGGTGATCGGTTCCATTCCGTCGCTGGGCCAAAAGGAAACCGCCGAAGCCATCAAAGGCGCTGAAATCGCCCAAAAAGAATGGGCGAAAACCCCTGCCAAGCAGCGCGGCCAGATTATGCGCCGGTGGTTCGAGCTGATGATGCAACATCAGGATGATCTGGCCCGCATCATGACCGCCGAGCAAGGCAAGCCGTTTGCTGAGGCCAAAGGCGAAATTACCTATGGGGCAAGCTTCGTCGAATTTTTCGCGGAAGAAGCCCGCCGCATCTATGGCGAAACTGTTCCTTCCCCTTGGCCGAATGGCCGCATTGTCGTCATCCGTCAGCCCGTCGGCGTCGTTGCCGCCATTACGCCTTGGAATTTCCCGAATGCTATGATCACCCGCAAAGCCGCCGCAGCTTTGGCCGCCGGTTGCGCCTTTGTCGTCAAGCCATCGGAGGAAACGCCGTTTTCGGCGTTCGCGCTGGCAGAACTTGGCGAACAGGCGGGTATTCCAAAAGGCGTATTTTCCGTCATCACGGGCGTAGCCAAAGACATTGGCCGCGAGATGACCTCCAACCCTATCGTGCGCGCGATCTCGTTTACGGGCTCGACAGCAGTGGGTAAGCTTTTGATGGCGCAATGCGCCTCAACAGTGAAAAAGATCGGCCTTGAGCTAGGCGGTAATGCACCGTTCATCGTGTTTGACGATGCCGATCTCGATGCAGCCGTTCAAGGCGCGATGGTTTCCAAATATCGCAATGCAGGTCAAACCTGCGTTTGCGCCAACCGCATGTTGGTGCAAGACGGCATCTATGATGCCTTCGTCGCCAAACTGACCGAGGCCGTTAACAGACTGAAGGTCGGCGAAGGCTTTGGCGAAGGCGTTACCACCGGCCCGCTGATCAATGCCAAAGCAATCAAAAAGGTCGAGGAACATGTCGCCGATGCGGTTGCCAAAGGCGGCACGGTAACCACGGGTGGCAAGCGTCACGCGCTCGGCGGCAGCTTTTTCGAGCCGACCATCATCCGCGATGTTACCACCGACATGCTGGTTGCACGCGAAGAGACCTTCGGACCCGTTGCCCCGATCTTCCGCTTCAAGACGGAAGAGGAAGCCATCGCCATGGCCAATGATACCGAGTTTGGGCTCGCCTGCTATTTCTACACCCGCGACATTGGCCGCGTCTGGCGCGTCGGTGAAGCGCTTGAATATGGCATGGTCGGCATCAATGAAGGCATCATTTCGACAGCCGAGGCACCCTTCGGCGGCGTCAAGGAATCGGGCGTCGGCCGCGAAGGCTCGATCCACGGCATCGATGAATATGTCGAAATCAAATATATGCTGATGGGTGGACTGGGGAAATAATCCCCAGCCCACGACCTGCTTAGTAGGCGCTTATACCGTTCCGTATAGAGCGTCCGGCTGTCCGCGCGGATCGCTCTTATAGATCACGCCCTTGGGCGACAGCATCGCATTGGTGAGCGTGCGTTCAGCATGCAACAATCGATGCGACAACAGACGCTGCGCATAGGTAGCAACCGTCGCGCCATAGGCCGGATCATCGGCCAGATTAACAAGCTCGCCCGGGTCTTTGCGAAGGTCGAACAGCAAAGGCGGCAGCGCCGTGAAATGCACATATTTGAAATCGCGATCACGGATCACATTCAGCGTGCATTCGTCAGGCGATAGGCCCAACGCCTTCTCATAGCGCTCGGTAACGGGATTGCGGAAATCAAACTCCCAGAACGCAGCCTTGCGCCACCGCTTAGGCGTTTCGCCCGAAATCCACTCCATCAGCGAATGACCATTGTTTTCCGCCGGAATAGGAGAACCCATCCATTCCAAAATCGTTGGCATCAGATCCACCGACTCGGTAAACGCCGAAACCTGCCGCCCGCGCGCGGCTTTCGATGCATCGGGGTCGCGGATGATCAGAGGAATATGGTTGGAGCCGTCAAAGAAGCCGCCTTTACCCCAGCACCAATGCTCGCCCAGCATTTCGCCATGGTCGGAGGTGAAGATGATCAGCGTCTCGTTATATTCGCCGGTTGATTTCAAATAGTCGATAATCTTGCCAATTTGCGCATCGACCTCGGCCACTAGCCCGAAATAAACTGCGCGCATTTCCTCACGATCACTTTCAGGCAAAGCGTGAATATCAAACGGCGCATCGAAATAGCCGGGGTTCGACATTTCTTTCAGCCAGACATCGAGATAGGGATGGCGCGCTGCCTCCTGCTCGCGGCTTGGCATCCGCACGGGCTTTGGCGGCACGGAAACATCAATCAAACTGTCATAGGGCGCAGGCGCAATCAGCGGCGGATGGGGCCTCAGAAACACCGCATGGATCAGCCAGTCTTCCTTGCGACGCAGCCGCAAATAATCGATCACCTTATCGGCAATATAGGCCGTGTCGCTATCCTCGGCCTTGTATTTTGCAGGCCCACGCCAGAAGCGTTTTGGATCGGCCTTGGGGTCTGACGGCGAATAGATATCAAACAATGGCTCCGGTACGTCATAGCCCTTGCGCGCCAATTCCGTCATCCAGCCCGACAGCGCGCCCTCGTTTAGCGTCGCCTCCAGTCGGAAGCCGGGCAGCACGCCTTCAAAGCTTCTCAACCGCGGATCATCGGGCGCCATCTCGCGCGGATCGGCCGAGCTATCAGTATAGCCGAACAGCACCGGATCACGTCCCGCCCGTCTTGCCTCCAGTGCAAGATTGGTATGGCGCCGGTCAAGCGGCGTACCATTGCGCACCGAGCGATGGATAAACGGATAAAGCCCGGTCAGCAGCGTGGTACGCGCCGGGCCACACGGCGCGGACGCGGTGTAATGATCGCGAAACAACACGCCATCGGCTGCCAATTGATCAAGATTGGGCGTTAAAGCTGCAGGGTGCCCGAGGCAGCCCAGCGCATCGCCACGCCATTGATCGGCGGTAATAAACAGAACTTTACGGTGAGACATCATCAATACACCACAACAGAGCGAATGGATTTGCCTTCATGCATCAGATCGAAGGCGGTGTTGATGTCATTGAGCGGCATCGTGTGCGTGATCAAACTATCAATATCGATCTTGCCGTCCATGTACCAATCAACGATCTTCGGGACATCGGTACGGCCACGCGCGCCGCCAAAGGCCGAACCCTTCCAGACGCGCCCCGTAACCAGCTGGAACGGACGGGTCGATATTTCCGTGCCCGAGGGAGCAACGCCAATAATGATGCTCTCGCCCCAACCGCGGTGGCAGCATTCCAAAGCCTGACGCATCGTGTGCACATTGCCGATGCATTCAAAAGAAAAATCAGCACCACCGCCGGTAATATCAACAATGGCTTCCACCACTTTGTCGCGACCGACCACATCCGGATTGATGAAATGTGTCATGCCAAATTTCTTGGCCATCTCGATCTTGGCGGGGTTGAGATCAACGCCGATGATTTTATCGGCCCCCACCATACGCGCGCCTTGTATGACGTTCAGCCCAATGCCGCCCAGCCCGAACACCACGACATTGGCCCCGGGCCAAACTTTAGCCGTATAAACTACCGCGCCGATGCCGGTTGTAACCCCGCAGCCGATATAGCAAATCTTGTCGAAAGGCGCGTCCTCCCGCACTTTAGCGAGCGCGATTTCTGGCAGAACAGTGAAGTTCGAAAAGGTCGAACAGCCCATATAGTGAAACACTTCGCTGCCCTCACACGAAAAGCGCGAGGTACGATCCGGCATCAGCCCTTGGCCCTGTGTGGCGCGGATCGAGGTGCAAAGATTCGAGCGCTGCGACAGGCATGTTTTGCACTGCCGACATTCCGGCGTGTAAAGCGGAATAACATGATCGCCCGGCTTCACCGAGGTAACACCCGCGCCAATTTCGCGAACAATGCCTGCGCCCTCATGGCCCAAAATCGCCGGAAACTTGCCCTCGGAATCAAGCCCCGACAGCGTGTATGCGTCCGTATGGCAGACGCCCGTTGCCATGATCTCAACAAGCACCTCGCCCGCCTTCGGGCCGCCGATCTCGATGGTCTCGATGGTGAGGGGCTTATTGGCAGCCCAAGCCACAGCAGCGCGCGTTTTCATGCCTTATTTCCTTTATTCGACGGTAGCAGCGTCAAAGTCCTTTTTTCTTATCAGTCCTTCAACCACGGCCACGATAGCTGGCAACGCCTTGATCGGGAATCCAGACGCCCTTGGGCGGTTCCCCCGTCTGCCAGAACACATCAATCGGAATGCCGCCACGCGGATACCAATAGCCGCCGATGCGCAACCAGCGCGGTTGCAGCAAGCTGACGAGGCGGCGACCAATCGCGACCGTGCAATCCTCGTGAAAGGCACCGTGGTTGCGAAACGAGGTGAGATAGAGTTTCAGTGATTTCGACTCGACCAGCCAATCGCCCGGCACATAATCAATCACCAAATGGGCAAAATCGGGCTGCCCTGTTACCGGACAAAGCGATGTAAATTCGGGCGCAGTAAAGCGCGCCAGATAATCAATATCCGCATGCGGGTTAGGCACGCGATCCAGCACCGCAGCCTCTGGTGAGGCGGGGATTTCTGTTGGTTGGCCGAGTTGGTTGGCACCGGTCACTGAGCTGGTCATAGGGATCTACCTTCCTGATTAAGGGACATCCATACAACCAAATGGAGGTTTACCGAAAGAAGCTTGAACGGCTCACAAGCGCGAAGATAAGACCGATCAAACTGACACACGCCCCCGCCAGAGCAAGGGCCGGGAACGGAAAGCCCGCACCAATCAGCAACCCACCAATCCATGCACCCCCTGCATTGCCCAAATTAAACGCCGCAATGTTAAGCGCTGATGACAGGTTGGGCGCGCCTTCTGCCGCCTGCATTATACCGATCTGCAGCGGCGGAATGGTACCAAAAGCGGCCATACCGATCAGGAAAATGGTGATCGTTGCCGGTATAAACGACGCCATCGTTACCGAGAACAGCGCCATAAGCACAATCAAAGCAGCCAGCACGCCAATCAGAGCTAGCGACAGCGACTTATCCGCCCAATGCCCCATGAAGTGATTGCCGAGTGTCAGACCAATACCAAACACGAAGAGAACGCCCGTAATCCATTCGGGCGAAAGCCCCGTAGCGGTTCCGAGAATCGGCGCAATATAGGTCCACACGACAAAAACGCCGCCAAACCCGAAGGTCGTGGTACCGAGCGCCAGCCAAACGCGCGGACGCATCAAAGCCGAAATCTCATTGGCAATGCTGCCAGACGCATCGGCAGCTTGTGGTTTGAGCACCGCGAACAGAAATCCGCCCGAAGCAAGGCCGAGCAGGCTGACGAGAAGAAACGTCACGCGCCAGCCAACGGCCTGCCCAATTGCGGTGCCAAGCGGCACCCCGACAATATTCGACATTGCGAGGCCGGAAAACATCAGCGCTAAAGCCCGCGCCTGCTTTTCCTTAGGCACAAGCGAGGCCGCAACCACCGAGCCGACACCGAAGAATGCTCCATGCATCAGCGATGATATGATCCGGCCTGCCAGCAAGACGCCGTAGCTCGGCGCAAGCCCCGCCATTAAATTACCGATGAAAAAAAGGCTCATCAGGCCGACAAGCAAAGTCTTGCGGTCGATCTTGGTGGTGCCCAACGTCATAATCGGTGCGCCAAGCACAACGCCGAGCGCATAGCCGGTAACGAGCAGACCGGCTGCCGGAATCGAAACAGAAAGATCAGAAGCCACCAAGGGCAACAATCCCATGATCACGAATTCGGTCGTGCCGATGGCGAAAGCGCCGAGGGCGAAGGCATAAAGCTGAATCGGCACGGGTATTTCCAATCTATAAGCAAAAGAGGAGGCGCCCTAAAGTTAAAGGCCGCCTGATTTCATCGTTTCATTCGCTTGAGAGCAAGCTGGTTATACGTATCTCAGCCTTTATATTCGAGGATATACAGGCCGCCATTATAATCATTGGCGTAAACCAGCCCTTCTTTGTCGACATAAACATCGCACGATTGGATGACGAGCGGACGATTAGGCCGCCCATCGATCAGCTTCGGTGGCTTGGGCGGCACGAAATAGGCGACTTCCTCGGGGCGATATTCGTTTTTGATATCGTAGACGCGGATACCGGCATTTTGCAGCGTGGCGAAAATCGTGTTCGAGGACACGAACCCGTCTGGCCGGTTTTCATGGATGTTATGCGGGCCGAAATGTCCGCCTTTGTGGCGATAATCCGCCTCTTGCGGGGTTGGAAAGGTCGAGATCGATACCGGATTTGTGGGTTCGCGCACATCAAACAACCAGATCGGCTTGAAGCCATCCTCGTAATCATCGAGCACCGCTTCATCGACCACAACCAGCAGATTGCGATCCGGCAAATGCAAGCAATTATGCGTGCCGCCGTTAAACGGAGGCGACCAGTTCTTGTGCAAAATCAGCGACGGGTTGGCGCGGTCTTTCACATCAATCATCACAAGGCCAGCATCGCGCCACGCGCCATAGGCCGTGTCACCGCTAACCGTTGCGTGATGCAATCCGAACCGCTTATTGGCAGGCCACGAAATTTTCTCGCCTGCAGCCGTGTTCATACCCTCAAGCCATAGCTTACCCGCTGGCTTTGGGTTGGTTGGGTCGGCCATATCAACCGTCATGAAAATATAATCGGTAAAGCCATCGAGCAGCACCGACACATAGGCCCAGCGTCCACCCGTATACCAGATGCGATGCACGCCACCGCCGTCCACCGGCATAAAGCCGATTTGCTTCGGCTCTTTCGGATTTTTGATGTCGTAAACGGCTAGTCCCGCCGACCAATCGCGGACGGGGGCAGTGGAAGCCGAAGCCGTGCCCACTTTCTCGCCGAGCGCGCCTTTGTAATAGGCTTTTTCATCCTGGAATTCGGCGGCAGCGAACATGTCTTTAGCATGGATCACCAGCAGCAAATCGCCATGCGTTTGAAGGTGTATGTTCCAGGTGTTATGCGGCGCGGCAACATAGGTCACAGGCTTCGGGTCACGCGGATTTGTGCAGTCCACCACCGAGAAGCCCTTGGAGAACATATGGCCGATAAAGGCGTGGCCCTTATTGACCATCAACTGCACGCCATCAGGGCGGCCACCTTGGTCAGAATGACCAATCAGCGTTATATTTTTCGCAGCATCAGGCTTTGGTAGGTTTTGCGATGACATCGGGCAAGTTCCTATCGATCAGGGTTTAAACAGTCGGAGGCATTTCGGCTGGGACGCGGAATGGCTGCGAATGTTCAGGGGTGGAGTAGATTGTGAGATTTATCAAAACGACTTCCCTCTCCCCTTGCGGGAGAGGGTGGCCTCCGAACGGGGGGTCGGGTGAGGGGATGGCTGCCGCTAACCCCTCATCCGTCATCCGTTGGATGACACCTTCTCCCGCAAGGGGAGAAGGGTACCGTTGTAGCATATCAACCCTTATTTGCCCCAGATCTTGGCATAGGCATCGCGGTAGCCATTGTCTGGATCATACGTGTTCTTCGGTCCGCCATCCGCCTTGATGTTGGATGGGAGGAACAGATGCGGAAGTGCCACGAAGCCGCTTTCCTTCGCCTTGTTCAGCGCGCGGTTGGCTTCGTCGACAATCTGCCAGCCCTGCAGGTTCAGAGGCTCTGCAACGGTACCGGCCTGATATTCGCCGGAACGGATACGCTGGAAGGCAACTTCCGATCCGTCACCGGCCGAAATCGCAATCGGGTTACCATCCCCCTTGATGCCAGCTGCTGACAGAGCAGGCGCCATGAAGTCGAAGGTGAGATCGTTGATCGAAAGCGCATGCGTCCAAGCCTTGCCGTATTTCTGCAGCAGAGCGGTCGTCAACTGAGGCATACGGGTTGACGCTTCGGCCAGAGGCGTATCGACGATTTCCAGAACCTTGGAATTGCCGCATGCTTTGATGTAGTCAGCCATTGCCGTTGATTTACGAACCGCGATTTCATAGTTCGAGTCGGTGAACACAACAGCGCCGACATTGCCCTTGGTGGTGGCGCATGGATAGGCCGCAGCCGATTTCGCAACTTCAATCGGATCGGTTGTGATGTTGTTGAAGATCGGCAGCGTTTCATGCGCACCTGGATGGGCATAAGCATGCCAGCCGATGACAACAATGCCTTGCTTACCGGCTTCTTCAACCGCTGTTGCCTGCTCCTTGGCATCAACGCCACCGAGCACGATCACGTCTGGCTTGGAAGCAATCGCCTGCGCCATGGCCGAAGCCTGACCCGAGACCGAGCCCTTGCCGTCGATCAGCTTGAAGGTCCAGCCGATTTTCGCAGCCGCTTCCTTCACGCCATTGCCAGCGCCGAGCGCGCCGCCATTGTTCTGGTTGGTGGAGACATAGATGATGGTCTTGCCAGCAGCCGCTTTCGGACCCGTGGTTGGGCCAGTCCAAGGGGCGTTTGGCGTGCTCATCACATCAACGGTTTTCTGCGCGTCAGATACCGCGTCGGCATGCGCCGCAATTGCCATCATAGGAAGCGCGACGGTGGCGGCAAGGAGCGCCAGAGAGTGCTTAAGTTTCATGGGTATTCCTCCAGTTTTCGTTGTTACTTCCAGCCTATAGGCTTGAAGAGCGGGTGCCACGGCCTAGGCTAAACTAAGTAGCCGGGGGCGGTGGCGAATTCGGTTGTTGGGCGCGGGTATGCGTAACGCTGCCACGCCGCCGTTGCGCATAGCCTGCAAGGCCAATCGCGATCAAAAGCGTGATGCCATTAAACAAAGGTTCGACATAAAAATCGCCACCCATTTGTTGAATGCCGGAAATGCCGATGGCCAGAATGGCGACGCCAAACAGAGTGCCCCACACATTCACACGACCCGGCTTAATCGTGGTTGATCCGAGGAACGCACCGACCAAAGCGGGCAACAAAAATTCAAGCCCGACACTGGCCTGCCCGATGCGCAAACGGGCAGCGAGCAGAATGCCCGCAATCGCTCCCAAAACACCGGACGCCACAAAGCTGCCAATCACATAGCGCCGGGTCGGAATGCCATTTAAAAGCGCCGCGCGCTGATTGGCGCCAATGGCATATAAATAGCGTCCAATCGGCAAATATTCAGCCACAGCCCAAAGCGCTGCGGCAATCGCTGCGACGTAGAAAGCGGATACCGGAATGCCAAGCGGCATGGAGGAATAAAGTTCCGTAAAGCCCTTCGGCAACACGCCGATAATCTGCCGTCCTTCCGTATACCATTGCGCCAAAGCATACAGAATCGTGCCGGTACCGAGCGTTGCAATGAAGCTGTCAATCTGCGCGAGTTCGACCAGAAAACCATTGATCAACCCCAACACGCAACCAAGCAAAATCACAATAACGCAGGCCATCGGCCAACTGATCCCCATCTTGGTTTGCAGCGCAATCGCCAACACATGCCAAAGCACGATGCCATAGCCGACGGTCAAATCAATCCGCCCTGCCATCATCGGAATCATCGCCGCCAGAGACAAAATCGCGATGATCGATTTATCGTTCAAAATCGACCGCATATTCAGCATCGTGGGGAAAGTGTCAGGCAAAATGATCGAGAACAAAACCACAAGCACAATGGTGAAAATCGGCAAGCCAAAAACCGGCGCTAGACGCCACAGTTTTTGCATCGTGGAAAGCGTTTCCAACTCGGCTTTGGTTGGCTCAAGCGCGGTTGATTTGATCGAAGAACTCATCGTTCAGTGCACCTTATGTGTAGAGGCAAGCGAGGTCGCTCGCGTGATCGATTCAACAGAGAGGTCTTCGCCCGCAATTTCCGCAACAACACGCCCGCCTTGAAACACCAAAGCGCGATGGCAAATGGCAGATACTTCTTCAAAATCGGTTGAAACCAGCAACACGGCCTTACCATCAGCTAAGGCCGAACCAAGCAGGCGATAAATCTCTGCCTTGGCGCCAACATCAACACCGGCGGTAGGGTCTTCAAGCACCAATACGTTGGGCCCAATCCGCATCCACCGCGACATCACAATTTTTTGCTGATTGCCACCCGAAAGTGTTTCAATCGCCGCTTCTGGATTGTTGGGTGAAAGGCCTACATCCGCCCCCAGCGCTTTACTTTCCATTGCCTCGTCGGCGGGCTTACGCGCATCAAACAGCCCGCGTCCGGTAGCGCCCGGATTGATAAACATGTTTTCCCGAACCGAAAGCCCCGTCGCCACCGATTCAGCCACCCGGTCAGCCGCCACAAAACCAATGCCGGAATGAACCGCTTGATGGGGAGATGCGTTGTTCAGCGGCTCACCACGCAGCAAAACCCGCCCTGCTTTGGTGCGATCATCGCCAATCAGCGCGCGGCCAACCTGCTCCTGTCCCGCCCCCCTAAGGCCAACAAGCGAGAGCACCTCGCCGGCATTCAATGTGAAACTGATGGGGCCAATATCAGCCACCATCAACCCCTCGCAGCGCAACAATGGCGTAGATGTCGGGGCGGGCGGCCTGACAAACACGCTCTCCGGACGTCGCCCGATAATCGCAGCAATCAACCCTTCCGGGTCGGCATCACATGTCATGCGCTCATCAACGAGCTTGCCATCGCGCAACACAACCAACCGGTCCGAAATGGCAAAAATTTCATCTAAGCGATGCGACACATACATCATGCTCACGCCCTGTGCCTTCAAACCGCGCAACACATCGAACAACAGTTGCACATCGTCTTGCGGCAGACTCGCGGTGGGCTCATCCAGCACCAAAACGCTGGCATTGATGCCAAGCGCGCGGGCAATCGCGACCAATGATTTTTCCGTGCGCGTCAGATCGCTGATCCGCAGACGCGGGTCGATATCATAGGCGATCATGGCCAGCGAGCGGCGCGCGATCTCCTCAACCGCTTTCCAGTCCACAAAGCCGTTTTTGCGTGGATACCCTTGGGCCATGGCGATGTTTTCGGCCACCGTCATCCATTCAATTAGGCCAAGATCTTGATGGATGAAGGCAATGGAATTGCCCTTGGCGCGCGGATCATGCAGCTCGCCATCCATATACATTTCGCCAGCATCCGGTTTGTAAACACCTGCCAGCATTTTGATAATTGTGGATTTTCCGGCCCCATTTTGGCCCAGCAAAGCGAGAATTTCACCGCGCGGAAGGTCAAAACTGACATCATTGACAGCGAGTGTTCCGCCAAACGCCTTCATCATGCCACGCAGTGAAAGCGCGGCATCCTGAGCAACGCGATGCGTACCCGCTGATGCGAGATGTGCTACCGCCATTCCGTCCCCTTAAACGCTCATTTGTTCGAGCGATTGATATTCTTAGCAGGCAGGCTATCCATTCAACGGCAAGCCGTCAATCGGGGGTAATGTCGCATCTCTGCTGAATATTGCGGCAGTTCTCGACCGGTTAAACCATCAAACCGAGAGCAGTTTTCTTACTTCACCGGTATCCAGATGCGCCCGATCACCCGAGCGTACGACTTGCCCGCGATCCATTACAGCGTAAAAATCACATAGTTCCCGCGCAAAATCGAAATATTGCTCCACCAAAAGGATCGCCATATCGCCTCGCTCGCGCAAAAATGAGATTGTGCGACCAATGTCTTTAATCACCGACGGTTGAATACCCTCGGTTGGCTCATCCAAAATCAAAAGCTTCGGGCGCATCACCAGTGCGCGCCCAATCGCCAATTGCTGCTGTTGGCCGCCGGAAAGATCGCCGCCCCGCCGATTCTGCATATCGGCCAGCACCGGGAAAAGGTCGAAGATAAAGTCAGGTATGTTACGCTCATAGCGTGACACCGCTGCATAGCCTGTTTCAAGGTTTTCGCGCACCGTCAGCAACGGGAAAATCTCGCGGCCTTGCGGCACAAAACCAATGCCCATTCTTGCGCGTTCAAACGACGGCAACGCCTTGATCGAAACACCACCAAACCGGATATCGCCTGCACGGATCGCTTGCTGCCCCGTAATCGCGCGCAAGAGAGAGGTTTTACCAACGCCGTTGCGGCCCAGCACTGCCGTTACTTTGCCGAGCTCGGCACGGATTGAAACCCCGCGCAAGGCTTGGGCGGCGCCATAGAAAAGATCAATCGAGGTTACATCCAACTTTGCCATTCTCAGCGCCCTAAATACACATCGATGACGCGGTCATTTGCCGAGACAAGATCAATCGATCCTTCGGCTAAAACCGATCCTTCATGCAGACAGGTGACCTTGCAATTCAGCGTGCGCACAAAGCTCATATCATGCTCGACCACCACCACCGCATGATCGCCTGCAATGCTGGTCAAGAGCCGCGCGGTTTCTTCCGTCTCGGCATCGGTCATGCCGGCCACCGGTTCATCGACCAAAAGCAGTTTCGGATTTTGCGCGAGCAACATGCCAATTTCGAGCCATTGTTTTTGACCATGCGAAAGGCTGCCCGCAAGCTTGGCTCGAAGATCACCAAGCCGCACAATGGCTAAAACATCCAGCACTTGCTCGACTGCTACACGGCTGCGCCATCCAAACAAGGATGAGACCGCGCTACGCGGACCTTCAAGCGCCAGCAACAAATTATCCTCAACCGTCTGGCCATCAAACACCGTAGGCTTTTGAAATTTACGCCCGATGCCCAGCGCGGCAATGGCGGCCTCGTCCATTGCGGTTAGGTCAGTTGAGCCATCAAACACCACGGTGCCATTATCGGGCCGTGTCTTGCCGGTGACGACATCCATCATCGTCGTTTTGCCCGCGCCATTGGGCCCGATAATCGCGCGCAATTCCCCGCGGCCAACGACGAGCGATAAATCATTTAGCGCGCGGAAGCCGTCAAAGCTCACGCTGACTGCGTCGAGATAGAGAATGGAATCGGTGAGGTCAGGGTTCATGCCGCATCTCCTTCACCGCGTTGCCCAAAGCGTGCGGCTAAGGCACCAACAATACCCTTCGGCAAAAACAACGTGACGAGGATAAACAGCGCACCCAGCCCGTAGAGCCAGAACTCTGGCGAGGTACCGGTCAGCCATGTCTTGGCAAAGTTAACGAGCACCGCGCCAATCGCTGCCCCCACCAGCGTGCCACGTCCACCAACGGCGACCCAGATGACCGCTTCAATCGAATTGGCGGGCGCAAATTCCGACGGGTTGATGATACCCACTTGCGGCACATAAAGAGCGCCCGCAATACCTGCCATGGCGGCAGAAACAACAAACACCAAAAGCTTATAATGCTCGACCCGATAGCCCAAAAAGCGCGTGCGCGATTCTGCATCACGAATGGCTGCCAAGACTTGCCCGAAACGCGACGTGACAAGCGCGCGTGCAACGAGAAATCCAAGGGCCAAGAACACCGCCGTTAGCGCAAACAATGCCGCTCGCGTCGAAGGCGATTGAATGGAAGCGCCCACAATATCTTTGAAATCGGTCAAGCCATTATTGCCACCAAATCCCATATCATTACGGAAAAAAGCCAGCAGCAACGCATAGGTCAAAGATTGCGTGATGATTGAAAGATAAACACCCGTCACCCGCGAGCGAAACGCAAACCAACCAAACACTAATGCCAGCAGAGAGGGCACCAGCACAACCATCAAAGCCGCATAGGCGAAGTGATCAAAAAAGTACCACGTATAAGGAAGTTCCTTCCAATTCAGGAACACCATGAAATCGGGCAAAATCGGATTGGCATACACACCACGCGCACCAATTTGGCGCATCAAATACATGCCCATCGCATAGCCGCCGAGCGCGAAGAACGCACCATGACCGAGCGACAAAATTCCACAATACCCCCACACCAAATCAAGCGCCACAGCGAGCAACGCATAGCTCAAATATTTGCCCCACAACGCCACCAGATAATTCGGGATATGAAACGCAGAAGTTTCAGAAACCACGAGATTAAACACAGGTACCAGCACTGCAATCAAAGCCAGTGCGAGGATGAAACCTGTTGCGGTTTTATCGAAACGGCGAAACAGAAAAGCGATCATGATTCCACCGCCCTTCCCTTTAACGCAAATAACCCGCGCGGACGCCGTTGAATGAATAAAATGATGATCGCCAACAGCACGATTTTGCCAAGCACAGCACCCGCCAAGGGCTCTAGAAATTTATTCGCCAAACCGAGGCTCAACGCACCAAGCAATGTTCCCCACAAATTGCCTACGCCGCCAAACACAACAACGAGGAAACTATCGATGATGTAAGACTGTCCAAGATTGGGTGACACATTGTCGATCTGCGATAGAGCAACACCCGCAATGCCTGCGACGCCCGAGCCCAACGCAAACGTCAACGCATCAATAACGGGTGTTCGAATACCCATCGCCGCCGCCATGCGTCGGTTTTGAATCACGGCCCGCATGCGAAGGCCGAGCGAAGTGCCTTTCATAACGACGAGCAGTGCCAAAAAAACGGCGAGGCTGAACACGATAATCCAGAGCCTGCCATAGGTGATTTGAAAGCCGCCGAGATCCCAAACACCGGTCATATAAGACGGCGCACCGACCTCACGGTTATTTGCACCGAAAATCGAGCGAACAGCCTGTTGCAACACCAGGCTCACTCCCCATGTCGCCAGCAATGTTTCAAGCGGACGACCATAGAGATGGCGGATGATCAGACGTTCAATCAAAAGACCGACAAGGCCCGAAACACAAAACGCCAGAGGAATAGCAATCGGCAATGACCAATCAAAAAGGGAGGGTGCTTTTGCGCGGATAAATTCTTGCACGACAAAGGTTGTGTAAGCGCCCAGCATCACCATTTCGCCATGCGCCATATTGATGATGCCCATCACGCCGAAGGTGATGGCAAGCCCGATCGCGGCCAGCAACAACACGGAACCGAGCGAGAGACCATACCATGCATTTTGCGCGGTCGAGAGCAGCGCCAGCCGCCGCTCAATACCCTTGGCCGCTAGGCTCGCGGAAGCAACAACATTTGCTGGCGCATTAGCCTCAGTGACGCTGCTGAGCAGTGCAAGGGAATCCTGATCACCCCGCGCGCCGAGTGTATTTGCAGCAGCCACGCGATCTGCTTCAGGTGCATCTGATTTTAACATCAACACAGCGGCGCGCGCGTCTTCAAAATGGCGTTTAACGGTTGCATCCGCCTCTTTGCTGATGACGGCATCGAGCGCTGCCAGTGTATTCGCATCGCGCGATTTAAACACAGCATCAGCGGCTGCAATCCGCTTTAGTGGATCAGGCGACATCAAAGTCATCGAACCCAACGCCGCTTCCAGCGCACGACGAACACGGTTGTTCACTTTGACAGGTTTTAAACCCATCGGAACTGATGCGGGTGTTGCGTTAGTTGCCGCTTCCATCCACGCGCCTGAGGCGTCTTTAATGAACAATGCTTTGTCGGATGGGCGATAACTCAGCCGACCATCCGCAAGCGCGTTTAAGATAATTTCTGATCCTGCAAGACCACTCGATGCCAGTGCCGTAATACCCGATTCAATATCGCCATAATTATCGGTAGCCAGTCGGCTCAATAGTGCGGCGCTATCATCGGCACGCACGGGAAGGGGCGACAGCAACGAGCATGAAAGCAAGCCGAGGATCAGCAGGATCGCGCGCATCATAAGGTCAACTCGCGGGTAGGGCGGGGAAGCGGGGGAAGGGTGAGCGGACGGTTCCCCCGAACCGTCCGCTCTTGGCTAAATACGATCAGCTTTTGCCACCGCACTTGCCAGTCTTGACGTTGAAATTGCCGCACGAAAGAGGCGCGCGCCAATCAGCGATAAGGTCTTTAGAGCCTTCAAGGTAGGGCGACCATTCATTCGCCACCACGGTGCCCGGCGTCTGCCAGACGGTGTTGAACTGGCCGTCGGCCTTGATCTCGCCAATCAACACAGGCTTCGTAATGTGATGGTTTGGCATCATGGTGGAAATACCACCGGTCAAATTAGGCACTGCCACGCCGATCATAGCGTCGATCACCTTTGAAGCATCCGTGGTGCCGGCCTTCTCGACCGCCTTCACCCACATGTTGAAGCCGATAACATGGGCTTCCATCGGATCATTGGTCGTGCGCTTCGGGTTCTTGGTATAGGCCTGCCATTTGGCGATAAATTCCTTGTTTTCAGGAACGTCAACCGACTCGAAATAATTCCAAGCAGCGAGATGGCCGACCAGCGGCTTGGTGTCGATACCGGCGAGTTCTTCTTCGCCGACCGAGAAGGCGACAACTGGAATATCGGTCGCCTTGACGCCTTGGTTGCCGAGTTCCTTATAGAACGGCACGTTCGCATCGCCATTGATGGTCGAAACGACAGCGGTCTTTTTACCCGCCGAACCGAACTTCTTGATATCAGCCACAATCGTCTGCCAATCGGAATGACCGAACGGCGTGTAGTTGATCATGATGTCCTCAGCCTTGACGCCCTTAGACTTGAGATAGGCTTCCAAAATCTTGTTGGTCGTGCGCGGATACACGTAATCGGTGCCGGCCAAAACCCAACGCTGAACCTTCTCATTTTCCATCAGATAATCAACCGCTGGAATAGCCTGCTGGTTTGGAGCGGCGCCCGTGTAGAAAATGTTTTTCGAGGATTCTTCACCCTCATATTGCACAGGGTAGAAGAGGATCGAATTCAGCTCTTCAAACACCGGAAGTACCGATTTACGCGAGACGGATGTCCAGCAGCCGAAGGTTGCAACAACCTTGTCCTTGGTGATCAGCTCGCGAGCCTTTTCCGCAAACAATGGCCAGTTGGAAGCCGGATCAACCACGACGGCTTCAAGCTTCTTGCCAAGAACGCCACCCTTCTTGTTCTGCTCATCGATGAGATAGAGCATCGTATCCTTCAACGTCGTCTCGGAGATGGCCATCGTGCCCGAGAGCGAGTGCAGAATACCGATCTTGATCGTGTCTTCGGCTTTCGCCGCAATGGAGGCCGCGAGGCTGCCAGCGACAACCGCCGACACCGCGAGTTTGGATAAAAGTCGTTTCATGGAACGTCCCTTCACGTAAGATTTCTGACCGAAGGACTAACGCAAGCGGTGTGCCAGAAATTCGATTCATAGATTTCAATGGTTTATCGCAATGCATAAATTTTGTGCGCCGCAATATTTTGCAGATGGCCTATGACGCGCCTGCTTTTTAAGCAATGATCCATGATCGAGGAACGCTGCGGGCTAATCCAGAAGCTGGCTTATCATGGCGACTGGTCCGCGCCGCCCTTCCATGCAAAGATGATGTCCTTTTAATGGAGAATTAGACAATGATTGCTTATCCGCCATCACAGCCTGCGCCTGAATCCCAACCTGAGAAGGACAATATGAGCTATTTCAGATTTCATCTTCCCCATCTTCATTTGGGTTCCGTGTTCGGTGACGATTGGTTCGCGCTCAAAGCTGAAGCTTTTGCGCGGTTTTTTGGTACACCCGTGTTTCTAATCGGCCAAACCATCATCGTATGCTTGTGGATTGTCGTAAATCTGGTCGGCTGGACCCAGTTCGACGTCTATCCTTTTATTCTTTTGAACCTCGCCTTCAGTTTGCAGGCCGCTTATGCTGCGCCCTTAATTTTGTTGGCGCAAACACGGCAGGCCGATCGCGACAAAGCGCATGCGGAAGCCGATGCGCAACACCGCGAAGATATTGCTCGCGCCAGTGACGAACGCCAAGCCCTTGCGGCCCAGCAGACGACACTCTTGGTCGATATGCTCCAACAAAATACGCAGTTGACCGAGACAATCAAAGTATTGACGGAACGGCTTGAAGCTTTGACGCTGGAAGTCCACAAAAAGCTGTTGGCATCGCAAAACTGAACCTTCACACGCTTAAAATAAGCCATTCAGGATTGGTCATTCGTCCGGCACTGATTGCCTGCGGGCCATTCGGGGAGACAAACTGTGTCACGAAATCCAGAAATTCCCACGCATAGGCTCGATGACGCGGCCCGCGCGGGCTGGCTATATTATGTCGCGGGCAATACCCAAGACGAAATCGCACGGAAAATGAGAATTTCCCGGCAATCAGCCCAAAGGCTGGTGGCCATTGCGGTCAGCGAAAAGCTCGTGAAAGTACGGATTGACCATCCCATCGCCCGCTGCATGGATTTAGCCGAGGCGTTAAAAGACCGATTTGGCCTGCGCTATTGTGAAGTAACGCCAAGCGATCCTGACAGCCATTCCACGACGTTGGGCATCGCGAACGCGGCAGCAAGCGAATTGGAACGCTATCTTGTACGAAAAGAGCCCGCCGTCATAGCTATGGGGACAGGCGAAGAATTGCGCGCGACCGCAGAACAATTGCGACCCATGGTGTGCCCGCAGCACAAGCTTGTCTCGCTCGTCGGCAACATTGCTCCTGATGGCTCTGCCTCGCTTTTCGATGCCGTCAGCCGCGCTGCCGAAATCGTTCGGGCACCCCATTATCCCATGCCATGTTCGGTCATTGCGCCTTCGAAATCCGAACGTGAAGCCATTATTTCTCAACGTCATATCCGCCAAGTCATCGAACTTGCACAGTCGGCAGACGTCACCTTTATCGGCATTGGCTCAATGGTGGAAGATGCACCCTTAGTGCGCGACGGCTTCGCAACTTTGGCCGAGATGCGCGCCATGATGGCTCTTGGATCGGCTGGGGAGATTACCGGTTGGGCCTATGACGATGAGGGCAATTTCATCAAAGGGGTGACAAATGATCGGGCAATCAGCGCGCCCCCGGCGCGTGATTCAAAACGTGAGGTGATCGGTGTTTCGATGGAGCCGGGCCGCCACAGGGCGATCCGCGCGGCGCTGAAAGGCCGCCTGATCAATGGCCTTATCACCAACGATGTCATGGCCGAAAAACTGACCCTACCCTTGAAATAAGTGGTTAACCTCACTTTCTGCCACCGGTAGAAGCGCATCATATTATCGATCTTTCCGGACGACTCGTGACGTCGGTGGCATGCCTGCATCGCAGGGCTAGTTGCCAACGTCGAGGCGATTGACATATGCCCGGTCTGTGAGAAGATGCTCACCGAAAAAGGCATCTGGCCGGATGCGGGGGCCGGCAGATTGTCGCGTTCGTAAAAGCGGCGCGAAAAAAACCTCCGGGAGGAACGGCGAGCAATTCCGGCCTTACAGGGCGGGGTGCTCATATCAATGGGGAATTGCAATGACTTCCATGTTGAAGACAGCCGGTCTCGGTGTCGGATTGGCGATGATGCTCGCCACCGGCGCAATGGCCGAAACCAAACTGACCATCGCCACGGTCAACAATGGCGATATGATACGCATGCAGGGTCTAACTGCCGATTTCACGGCGCAAAACCCAGACATCAAGCTTGAATGGGTGACGCTCGAAGAAAACGTCCTGCGTCAGAAAGTTACCACTGACATCGCAACCAAAGGCGGCCAATTCGACGTCTTGACCATCGGCACCTATGAAGTTCCGATCTGGGCTAAAAAGGGCTGGCTCGTTCCGCTCGACAATCTTGACAAAGACTATGACGTTGACGATCTGTTGCCAGCTATTCGTGGCGGCCTTTCGATGGACGGCAAGCTTTATGCTGCTCCATTCTACGGCGAAAGCTCGATGGTTATGTATCGCAAGGACCTGTTCGACAAAGCTGGTCTGAAAATGCCGGACGCGCCAACCTGGACCTTTATTGCGGATGCCGCGCGCAAAATCACCGACAAATCAGCCGAAACCTATGGCGTTTGCCTTCGTGGCAAAGCAGGTTGGGGCGAAAACATGGCCTTCTTGTCGGCAACCGCCAATTCATTTGGCGCACGTTGGTTTGACGAGAAGTGGCATGCCCAGTTCGATCAGCCCGAATGGAAGAACACGCTCGACTTCTACGTGAAGCTCATGAAGGACGCTGGCCCTCCCGGCGCATCGTCCAATGGCTTTAACGAAAACCTCGCGCTGTTCAATGCTGGCAAATGCGGCATGTGGATCGATGCGACGGTGGCCGCTTCCTTTGTGACCAACCCGAAGGACTCGAAGGTTGCTGACAAGGTAGGCTTTGCTTTGGCCCCTGATAACGGCCTCGGCAAGCGTGGCAACTGGCTCTGGGCTTGGTCCTTGGCTGTTCCATCGGGCTCAAAGAAGACCGCTGAAGCCCAGAAGTTTGTCGCTTGGGCGACGTCGAAAGGCTACCTCAACCTCGTCGCTTCGAAAGAAGGCTGGGCCAATGTTCCTCCGGGCACGCGTACTTCGCTGTATATGAACCCTGAATACGCAAAGGTTCCTTTCGCCAAGATGACGCTCGACTCGATCAATGCGGCTGATCCGGTTCACCCAACCGTGAAGCCTGTGCCTTATGTTGGCGTGCAGTTTGTCGCTATCCCTGAGTTCCAGGGTATCGGCACCAGCGTCGGTCAGATCTTCTCGAAGGCTCTGGCAGGCGACATTAGCGTTGATGATGCGCTCAAGCAGGCGCAAGAGACCACCACACGCGAAATGACAAAGGCCGGTTACATCAAGTAATCCGCCGTCAATCAACGTCCCGACCCGCCCGGCCTTTGGCTGGGCGGGTTCCTTCCCCCGACACACCATCCAGCCGAGGACGTCATGGCAACACATCACGCGATCCGGTTGGGGAGGCTTGCAACGGCCCCCTCCGTTTTGGTGTTGTTCATGTGGATGATCGTGCCACTGGCCATGACCGTGTGGTTCTCGTTGCTCCGATATAATCTGCTTGATGCAGAAAATGCCTACTTTGCAGGTTTGGATAATTACATCTATTTTGTAACGGACCCGGCCTTTAGCGACGCGATTAAAAATACGCTCCTACTCGTCGGTACCGTGCTCGCCGTAAGTGTCATTTTTGGCATTGCTTTGGCCCTCCTCTTGGATCAGGCCATTCTGGGGCGATCTATTGTCCGCTTGTTGATCATCACACCGTTTTTCGTCATGCCGACCGTCTCTGCGCTGGTTTGGAAGAACATGATGATGCACCCGGTTTCGGGCGTGATCGCCTACCTATTCAAAATCCTTGGTTTGGCCCCGATCGATTGGTTTGCCGATGCGCCTCGCTCGGCCATTGCCATCATGGTGTCATGGCAGTGGCTGCCCTTTGCGACGCTAATTTTTCTGACATCGGTCCAGTCGCTGGATGAGGAGCAAAAAGAAGCCGCAGAGATGGATGGCGCTTCGCCCTTCGCCTATTTTTTCTATATTGTTTTGCCCCATCTTGCGCGCCCGATCACCGTGGTAATCTTGATTGAAACGATTTTTCTCTTGAACGTGTTTGCCGAAATTTATGTCACAGGTTCAGGCGGCATGGCGGGTAACATGCCCTATCTTGTCTACTTTCAAGGCCTGCTGAATTTCGATGTGGGAGGTGCTTCCGCTGGAGGCATTATTGCCGTCATCTTGGCTAATATCGTTGCGGTCTTCCTTATGCGGATGATCGGCAAGACGCTGGAGTCCTGAAGCGATGGCACGCGCTATTCCCCTCCAACGGCGGCTCTTCATGACGATACTCGCTTGGGCTGCGGGCTTGCTGATTTTCTTTCCGGTATTGTGGACTGTTTTAACCAGTTTTAAGACCGAACTTGAAGCCTTTTCCACACCGCCTAAACTGTTCTTTTTTGACTGGACCTTGGAAAATTACAGCATCGTCCAAGAGCGATCAAACTATCTGCGTTTTGCGTCCAACTCGATCATACTCTCGGTCGGCTCAACCCTGATTGCATTGGCGTTCGGCATTCCGGCCGCATGGGCCATGGCTTTTCAGCCCGGCAAACGAACCAAAGACCTGTTGATGTGGATGCTGTCGACCAAAATGATGCCGCCCGTGGGCGCGCTTATCCCGCTCTATCTCGGATTTCGAGATATGGGCTTACTCGATACGCGTGGAGGTTTGATTGCGGTGTTGTTCCTGATCAACCTGCCCATCGTTGTGTGGATGCTCTATACCTATTTCAAAGAAATTCCGGTCGATATTTTAGAGGCAGCCCGCATGGATGGCGCATCGCTCTGGAAAGAGCTGGTGTTTGTTCTCGCGCCAATGGCTGTGCCGGGAATCGCTTCAACGATGTTGCTCAACGTCATTCTGGCGTGGAACGAGGCCTTTTGGACGCTTAATCTCTCAACTTCGGAAGCGGCGCCTTTAACCGTCTTCATCGCGAGTTATTCCAGTCCTGAAGGTTTATTCTGGGCCAAATTATCGGCGGCTTCCACTATGGCGATTGCGCCAATTCTTGTGCTGGGTTGGTTCGCACAGCGTCAACTCGTACGCGGCCTCACTTTTGGAGCGGTAAAATAATGGGCACGATCAGGCTTCAATCCGTTACCAAACGCTTCGATGCCGTCGAGGTAATCCCCGGCGTTGATTTGTCCATCCGCGAAGGGGAGTTCATCGTTTTTGTTGGCCCTTCAGGATGCGGTAAATCAACCATTTTGCGACTAATTGCGGGACTAGAAGACGTTTCATCCGGCGAAATTTTCATCGACGAAAAGCCGGTCGCACAGGAGCCAGCCTCCCAACGCGGGTTGGCAATGGTTTTTCAATCCTACGCGCTTTATCCGCATATGAGCGTGCGCGGCAACATTGCCTTCGGCCTTAAAATGGCCGGACAGCCGAAAGAACTTATCGAGGCCAAAGTCGCCAAAGCGGCTGAGACCCTCAATCTCACCGATTATCTTGACCGCAAGCCACGCCAACTCTCCGGCGGCCAGCGCCAGCGCGTTGCCATTGGTCGCGCGATTGTGCGCGAGCCCAAGGCGTTTTTATTCGATGAGCCCCTCTCTAATCTCGACGCCGCCTTGCGCGTGCAGATGCGGCTTGAAATCATGCAACTGCATAAGACGCTGAAAGCAACCATGGTCTATGTCACGCATGACCAAGTGGAAGCCATGACCATGGCCGATCGCATTGTGGTGTTGAACAAAGGCCGGATCGAACAAGTCGGCACCCCGATGGAACTCTATGATCGGCCCAATAGTCTGTTTGTCGCGGGCTTCATCGGATCGCCTAAAATGAATCTTGTATCGGGGCCGGCTGCCGAACAATACGGAGCAGCGACCATTGGAATCCGACCTGAACATATCGCCATTGGCGAGGGTGCGAAGGCAGTAACGGCAAGAATACGGATTGCGGAACATCTCGGCTCCGACACCTTCATCCATCTCGACACCGATGAGCTGGGTGCCCTTACCGTAAGGGCTCAAGGCCATGTTGAGGCTGCTCCCGGTACATCGCTCTCTGTTATTCTTGACCCTGCCCGCATCCATCGTTTCGACGCCCACGGAAAGGTCATCGTCCATGCGTAAGGGACTGGGACGGCTAGAGGGAAAAGTGGCGCTAATTACGGGTGCCGCGCGCGGCATTGGCGCAGGCTTTGCCGAAGCCTATGTGCGCGAAGGCGCGCGTGTCGTGATCGGCGATATCAATCTCGAGCGGGCCACCGAAACGGCCAAGGCGATGGGTCCACAGGTCAGCGCGGTCTTTCTCGATGTCACTCAACAAGCTGCCATTGATGCTGCGATAACAAGCATTGAATCCAGCCATGGCGGACTCGATATTCTCGTCAACAACGCCGCGTTGTTTGATCTTGCGCCCATCGTCGAGATTACGCGCGAGAGCTGTGATCGACTATTCGCAATCAATGTTTCCGGAACCCTCTTTATGATGCAGGCCGCGGCTAAATCGATGATCGCTCGAGGCAAAGGTGGCAAAATCATCAATATGGCAAGCCAAGCGGGTCGTCGTGGCGAGGCGCTGGTTGCGGTTTATTGCGCCACAAAGGCCGCTGTCATCAGCCTTACCCAATCAGCGGCGCTGAACCTCATCCAGCATCGCATCAACGTCAATGCGATTGCCCCCGGTGTCGTGGATGGCGAGCATTGGGATGGTGTCGATGCGCTGTTCGCCAAATACGAAAATCGCCCGCTTGGTGAAAAGAAACGCCTTGTGGGCCAGGGCGTCCCCTTCGGCCGAATGGCAATACCGGATGATCTCTCGGGTATGGCCATTTTTCTGGCCAGCGCCGAGAGCGATTATATCGTCGCGCAAACCTACAATGTGGATGGTGGACAATGGATGAGCTGACGCGCAAGGCCCCAAGCAATAAAGCGGTCGCGCTATCCTTGCAGACGCTTGAAAATCTGCCGGCCTCCGTTGGCCGCCCGTCGTATGACCGCTCATCCTTGACGCCCGGCATTGTGCATTTCGGCGTTGGCAATTTTCATCGTGCCCATTTAGCCGTCTATTTGGATGATCTCTTCAATAAAGGTCTCAACCATGATTGGGCCATTATCGGGGCGGGCATTATGCCGACCGATACAGCTATGCGAGAGCGCCTTAAGGCGCAAGATTATCTAACAACTGTTGTCGAGCAAGATTCGGGCATAAGCACCGCCCATGTGACAGGTGCGATGATCGATTTTGTGGCCCCCGACGACCGCGTCGGTTTAATGGTTTGGCTAACAGATCCTCGAATCCGGATTGTTTCGCTTACGATTACCGAAGGCGGCTATTTTATCGATCCCGCGACAGGCGTGTTCGATCCAACCCATCCGGATATTCAACATGATGGCCGCCATCCCGACGCGGCAAAAACAGTCTTCGGAATTCTGGTTGCAGGCTTGAAGGCGCGCAAGGCCATCGGCCTTAACCCCTTCACCATCATGTCCTGTGATAACGTGCCCCATAACGGCGTTGTTACACGTAATGCAGTTGCAGGCGTTGCACGTCTGTCGGATCCGGCGCTAGCTGACTGGATTGTCGCTGACGTTGCTTTCCCTAATTCAATGGTTGATCGCATCACGCCCGCTACGACCGACCGCGAACGCGAAATTGCTAAAAATCAATTTGGTGTGATCGATAGCTCGCCAGTATTCTGTGAAGAATTCAAGCAATGGGTGCTGGAAGATCATTTTCCTTTGTGTCGGCCGGATTTTGATAAGGTTGGCGCAACCTTCGTTACCGATGTTGCACCGTTCGAGACGATGAAAATCCGCATTTTGAATGGCGGACACGCCATCATCGCCTATCCCGCGGGGTTGCTTGATGTGCATTTCGTCCATGAGGCGATGGAGCACACGCTCATCCGTGATTTTCTTGTCAAAGTCGAGCGCGACGAAATCATCCCCATCGTGCCTCCGGTTCCTGAAACCAGCCTAGAAGAGTATTTCAAGCTGATCGATCGGCGTTTTTCCAATCCCGCGATTGGCGATACGATCCGAAGACTCTGTCTCGATGGCTCAAACCGGCAACCCAAATTCATCGTTCCAAGCATTGCGGACGCGCTAAAGGCTGGACGGAGCTTTAGGGGCCTAACATTACTCTCTGCTTTATGGTGCCGCTATTGCTATGGCACCACTGAGAGCGGTGCCATCATCGAAGCCAATGATCCGAATTGGGAACGCTTGCAGAAAACTGCCCACGCGGCAAAAGCGGATCCAATGGCATGGCTGGCAATGGCCGATATATATGGCGCGATTTCCGCCAACGAGGCGTTCCGTGCTGCATTTGCGCAAGCCATGAACGCGGTCTGGTCTGAAGGAGTCGAGAAGGCGGTTAAAGCCTACTTGGCCAACTGACGAATTAGGGAGGCGAAACTAGGCCAATGACCCGATCAAGGTCTTCTTCAAACGGAAGATAGACCTTGATGCGCAGGCTTCGATCCGCCTTTAGCTCCCAACTATGGTTCTTTATTCGCGCGCCATTGCGTTTTAGCTTTTCGGCAAAGGCATCGCCCAGTTTGCGGGCCACGATATCGGTAAAGTCCATACCCGTGGTGCTATAGCCGCCTGTTTCCAGCGTGCCGACGAGGCGATGAATTTCGCCTGCGAAATCGGCCGCCGAAATACTGTGCGTCAAAGCGGTAATTTTCATCCCATTCTCCCAAACCGAACCCAATGTGAGCATATGTCGCTTTACGCCACAATCATGGCAAATTTCGTGCTATCATAGAAATTGACCATGCACGATGGCCGCAAACCCCTGAGGAGAAGTCGATGGCAAAAGGTCAACCCAAGAGCAACAAAGAAACAAAAAAGCCGAAAGCCGACAAAAACCAGTCGAAGGCTGGCAGCTCGGCCTACAAACTATCCCAAAGCTCGGGCGGGCAGTCTGCCCTCATTGCACCCAAAAAATCCTGATCATCGCTGCATTTGACGAAGCGCGGATACCCATCGGACAGTGAAGTGAGCGGATCGATTGTCCGTATGACCCCACTTCCCATTTTTTGAATGCTCCTGTTCAAAAACCACGAAAGTTCATGCCATGCGAAAAATTGCCATTATTACAGCTGCCCTCGTGTCACTGGCGGCCCTTCCAGCACAAGCAACGAATGTAATCAAAAAGGTACCAAAAAAGTCCGCCGCCATGATGGCACCATCCAGCGACGGAATTCTGGTCTGCGGCCTCTGGATTGTTCCGGCCCATTGTTCGACACAAGATCGCGTCATCGGCTCGATCCTTGATGGCGCCGCAATTGGCATTTCTGCAGGCTATATCGCCGCCTGGACCGGAGCCTCCATTGCAGGCGGCGCTACGGTTGCGGAAACCGTACAAAACGGTGCGTTAATCGGTACCGGTGTCGGTATCTTCGGCGGCGCGGCAGCACTGGCCGCCCATTAGATCCATTAAGACGCAAATTTGCCTCTCTTACACTGAAAGCCCCGCTTAGGCGGGGCTTTTGTTTGAATTTTAAGCGTCGGGATGCATAACGGCCGCGCTCGCCTCTGAGGCCTCGGCAAACCGGCCGGATTGCGGCAACCGAATCACGCTGACGCTGCACGGGGCTTCAGCAACAACTTGGCTGGATACGGAGCCCAAAAAGCGACGCGTCGACGACGACCCGCGCGCACCGATAAGGATATGATCGACATGGTTGTGCCGGGCATAGTCAATCAGTGCCGCAGCTGGATCGCTACTTTCAAGGATCGCGCAGGTCATCCGATCTTCCGGCAGACCAAGGCCTGATGCCCAATCGCGCAAGGCCAAGAGGCGGGCAACATGGATATGGTTACCCTCTGCATCACGCGCCGTATCAAGACCAATCCGCTTGGTTTTTATAACATTGACGCACGCTATACGCGCGTCAGGTTGTATGATCAGCATCCGTTTAACCGAGAGCAACAGCCGGTCAGCGAGCGCTTCCATTTCAGGCGATAGATCGACAGCAGCCATAATAATCGGCGCCATCTCAATCTGAACGGTCATCAGAGGAGGTGTCTCGAACGGGACAAAAGTTTGTCCGCGCCACCACCGCTTGAAGCGTTTTAAAATTGGATCACGCTTGTTTTTTCCGTCACGCGTCGTGATCTTGACCTGAGCGGGGTTTCTCAGATCAAACAGCATTTGCGCAGCGGATTGATAGCGATCCTTCGGGTCGGTCTCGAGCGCACGCAAGATGATTTCCTGAACATAGGCAGGACAATCCGAAACAAGGGACTGAGGCGGTATAGGCTTTTTCCAAAGCCGCCAACGCACTTCGGCCAGCCGAGAGGGCTTGCCAAAAGGAGCCTTGCCCGTCACCAGCTCATACAACATGGCACCAATGGCAAAAATATCGCTGCGCAAATCATTGCGCTGATGAAGCACTTGCTCCGGTGCGATATAGGGGTAGGTGCCCATCGGCATTTCGAATTCTTCCGCCAAGAGATCCGGCAGCCTCGCATGACGCGCGAGCCCGAAATCAATCGCGACAAGGCTTTTATCCGCCCGCAGCATGAAGTTTTCGGGTTTTAAATCAAGATGAATGACATTCTGTCGGTGCAGGTCATGCACTGCTTCGGCCATTTTCTCGGCCAAGGCCACGGCATCCGGCAGGGCAATCGGCACCCCTTTAAACACCTCCGAAAGCGGCTCACCCTGAATCCGCTCGAAAACAAGGTAAGGCATCACTGCAAAATCGCCTGCTGCAACGAATTTCGCGATATGTCGCCCAACCAGTTTGGGTACGATCATTTGCTCGACTTCAAACCCGACAATGGTCGGTCCATCAAAGCCATCGGTGATAGTCGGCACCTTCATGACCAGGGGACCGGTATGATCGGGATGCTCAACATCCCAAATGGTCGCAAACCCGCCTTTGTGGAGCCTTTCCCCGAGCGTGAACCCATCGATGACAAGGCCGGAATGAGGCCGAAGAACCATGTGACTTATTTTCCCTTTTGTAGGCGGATGGCTAGGGGCTCGGGCAGCCCCGCCGCGCGCAGTTTGTGAACGGTTGTCCCGACATCATAGGCGATCCGGCGGAATTCGAATTCCGAGGTGGCCGTATCAAAAATAGCATAGGCCGCCGCTATCGAACCGTCGCGCGGCTGACCGACCGAGCCTACAACCGCTAGCCATCGCCGCGATCGAAGTAAGGGCACCGGCGCAGCAGTCAACGCCTGATGTTGACGTACCGTCCCCGCGGTATCCTGACTGATCAAGGTTGGCAGATGGGTATGGCCACACACAATCAGCCTTGCCGTCGTTTGGCGAAAAGAGGTGACCGCGCGCCGATCATCAAGGATATAGTGCCAGCGCTCCGGCGAATTGAGGCTGGCATGCACCAACGCCACCTCGCCAAGCTCGAGCGTCAAGGGCAAAGCCGCCAGAAAATCGCATTGGGCTTTCGAGAGCCGCGGTCGCGTCCAATTGATCGTAGCCCGCGCAATCGTATTCATACTTTCTGATGGATCAGCGATAGCATGATCATGATTGCCCTTAACCGCCAGAGCACCCGCTTCAACGAGACGCATGGTGGTATCAACACACCATTCCGGGTCAGGTCCATATCCCACATAATCCCCGAGAAGCACGATCTGGTCGATCCGACGGTCGCTGATATCGTCGAGGGCCGCCGAAAAGCCTTCGCGGTTGCCGTGGATATCGGACATGATCGCCACACGCATGACGTTCCCCCATCGCCCGCCTTTTCGCCGGGCCTGCATCAGCAAGCTTTAGCGGTGCCTTTCAACGCGATCCATTAGGCTTTCGCCGAAGGTCTTACCTTGATCGAGCGCAAACATCGCATAGCCGTGGTCACGCTTCCCGAACGGTCCAACGCTCGATATCCGCTTCCTGACCAATCAATGCCAGCCCCGAAGCAATGGATAATAGCTGGTCGCCGGTTTCCAGCCGATCATTACCGAACCGGGCAAAACGAGCCCGAACAGCGGGGACAAAGGAGCTGCCCCCCGTGAGAAAGACCTTATCGATATCACGAAGCGTGAGTCCTGCCTGCTCGAGCGCAAGGTCTACTGCTTGATCAATGCGCTGGAGATCGGGTTCAATCCACCGCTCAAAATCTTCGCGCTTGATTGTGGCTTCGATCGCGATACCGGCGCTGTGGAAAGAAAGCTGTGCTGTGTCATGATGAGACAATGCCAATTTAGCCTCCGACACCGCTTTGTAGAGGGGATAGCCGAGATCCTCCTCAATCATCGTGATCAACTGTTCGATTGCCTCAGGGGCGTCGCTTGCTTTGGCTAATTGCCGCAATTCGCGCAGAGTCGCGCCCGATTTCATAATGGCCAACTGATGCCATGCCGCGAAATTGGCAAAATAATGGATCGGAAAATCCAACATTTTGTCGAAGCTCTTATAGCGGCTGCCTTTTCCCAAACGCGGGGAGATCACATGGTCGATAATACGATAATCAAATCGATCGCCTGCGAGCCCTACGCCGGTTCTGGCCAAGGGTACACCGCGCAAACCATCCTCGCCCAACGTAAAACGGACAATGGAAAAATCACTCGTTCCCCCGCCAAAATCAGCGACCAGAACCGTCGCATCTTGCTCAAGACGTTGGGCGAAATAGAAGGCGGCGGCGACCGGCTCGAAAACAAAATGCACATCCTCGATGCCGCATTTAGCCAAGGCCGCCAAATAGCGGGTTTGTGCCAACCCCGCATCGGGTGCATGTCCGGCATAGGCCACTGGTCGGCCGATCACGAGTCGGCTACCCGCTCTCGCCAGCGAAGGCTCACCTTTGGCCAACATTTCCTCGATAAAGGCCGCCATCACGTCCTCATAGCGCCAAGGACGCCCGTAAATGGCGGTGGAGTGAAAGGATGGACTGGCAGCGAAGGTTTTAAATGATTGAAGAAATCGGCAATCCATCGGATCTGCGAGATAGCGATCAACCGCCCAAGGACCTACCTCGACCAAGGTCTCGGCAGCCGGTTTGGAAAAACTGATCGCCGAACGACACACCGCTTCCGTCTCGCCGCCATGTGTAAAACGCGCTGTTTCAACACCGCCATTGGAAGCGACAATAGCGGCTACCGAATTAGTGGTTCCAAAATCAAGGCCGAGGCAAGGAGGCCGCGTATCCGTGACCGCCGAAAGACCGACGGCGTTCTGAAAGGTCATCATACGTCCTTTGTTGTGTGATCGCGATTAGAGTGAAACCGTCTGCCTGTGACGGACACTGCCTCGTGCCTGTGTATATCCAAAGCGACCAAGGTTGCCACCCTGGGCAATTCGGCTTCCATCTCGCAGCCAGCGTTCTAAAAAAGGCCAGCCTTTCACGATACCGGATTGGCGGAGGACGTGCAGCCCTCTAATAAACTGGTGCCGCAGGGGAGGATTGAACTCCCGACCTCACCATTACCAATGGTGTGCTCTACCACTGAGCTACTACGGCATCGCGAAAACGCGAGCGCTTCGACGGATACATTTAGCATCCCGAAGCGGCGCGGACACTGCCATAGGCATCGCGTCATAGCAAGAAGGTGGCGGTATTTTATTTCCGAATTCGCTCCCACGATGCAAATCTTGGCCTAAAATCGACGTTACGCGATATTCAATGATACTTGATCTTGCTTGCAACCCGGTACACTTCGCCCTAATCGTGCAGCTCATTGAGTTTGGCAAAAGAATCGATCGCTTGGCGAGCGGTGATGGCGGAATAGGGATGACAATACCTCCTAGGCATCCGCGCTTTGAGCGCGCGGCGGCTGCGCTCCGTGAAAATCTAAAACGGCGCAAAGCGCAAACAAGGGCGAGGGTTTCGGGTTCACAACAATCGGCCCCGCAAGACGGCAACGCCCCTACGACACAACAAAAGGGTCAAGAGGAACACTAATGGATCGCATTCGCATCGGCGGTGGCAGAAGGCTGGAAGGCATTATCCCGATATCGGGAGCGAAAAATGCTGCCCTGCCCTTGATGATTGCCAGCATCTTGTCTCGCGAGACGTTAACGCTGCACAATGTGCCGCGTCTGTCCGACGTCCGCCTTTTAATGCGTATTTTAGGCAATCACGGTGTTGACGCGGCCATTAGCGGCAAGCGCATGGGGCAATCGGACGAAAGTGGCGAAACCATTACACTTTCGGCTCGTGACATTGTCGATACAACGGCGCCCTATGAGTTGGTGTCCCGGATGCGGGCGAGTTTTTGGGTTGTTGCGCCACTGTTGGCCCGCATGGGTGAAGCTCGAGTTTCGTTACCGGGCGGATGCGCCATTGGCACGCGGCCGGTCGATCTGCTCTTGATGGCGTTGGAAAAGCTGGGCGCGCAGATTGAAATTGATGCCGGCTATGTGGTTGCCAAAGCGCCTCGCGGTTTGCGCGGCGGCGAAATCGATTTTCCGAAGGTCACGGTTGGTGGCACCCATATCGCCTTAATGGCGGCCAGCCTTGCGCGTGGGACAACGGTTATCAAAAACGCCGCTCGCGAACCCGAAGTGACCGATTTGGCTGATTGCCTCATCAAGATGGGCGCCAAGATCGAAGGCGCTGGCACGTCAGAAATTGTGATCGATGGCGTTGCACGCCTTGATGGCGCGCATCATCAGGTCCTACCCGACCGGATCGAGACGGGCACCTATGCCATGGCCGTGGCCATGACGGGCGGCAACGTGCTGCTTGAAGGGGCACGGCGTGATCTTCTCGCATCGGCGTTCGAAGTGCTGGAGAATGCCGGTGTTACCATTTTGGAAGAAAAAAACGGTGTTCGCGTCATCCGCGATGGCACACCCCTTTTGCCCGTTGATGTGACGACCGAACCATTCCCCGGCTTCCCAACCGATCTACAGGCCCAATTCATGGCGTTGATGACGCGGGCGAATGGCGATTCGATGGTCCATGAGACGATTTTTGAAAATCGCTTCATGCATGTGCAAGAGCTCGCCCGTCTCGGCGCGCGTATCAGTCTTGATGGCGACAAGGCCTTCATCAAGGGTAATAGCCGGCTGACCGGCGCTCCTGTGATGGCCACAGACCTTCGCGCCTCGGTCTCGCTTGTCATAGCGGGGCTTGCTGCAGAGGGCGACACGCTTGTGAACCGCGTCTATCATCTCGATCGCGGTTTCGAGGCGCTCGAGAAAAAGCTCAGCCGCTGCGGAGCGGATATCGAACGGATAGCGGGCGAAAAATAATCCGCCACAGTCCCTCAGGGGCAGCACCCCGCTTCGCGCCGAAGCAATTGCGGGTTATCATGGAACAACAACGGCCAAGGGGAATGAAAACAAGATGGTAAAGGTTGCTGCCTTTGATCCGGAAGACTTGGTGGTCATCTCAGCCCATCTTGAGGGATCCCATCTTCATGCTTCTGACATGGTTTTTCTGCCGAAAGAAAATCGCTTTGTCGTCGCGCTTAACCGGCCCGTTGCCGGAACCCCCGATGACCGCCGCATGACAGGCCTGCATTTCGAGCGTGTCACCCGCGCCATGACCTCGAAAATGCCCTCGAATGCACAAGACACCCTACTGACATTGCTCGGAATCGATTTTGAAACGGTTGATGCGCCGTCGGGCCATGTGGTTTTACTCTTTGAAGGCGGTGGGGCGGTTCGCCTTTCCGTCGAATGCCTCGAGGCGGCAATGGCCGATTTGCCCGTTTTGGATACAGGGAAATAATAACATGGCGCTTCGCCTTTCGTCACGAGACCCCGAATTTAATCGCCAGATTACGGATTTGCTCGCCGCCAAGCGGGAAATCTCGGAAGATGTCGATCAAACGGTCCGCGGCATCCTTGCGGCCGTAATCGAACGAGGCGACGACGCACTGATCGACTATACGCAGCGCTTTGACAGGATGGTGATAACTGCTGACCGACTTCGTGTAACCGAAGCGGAGATCGATGCTGCGGTTACACAGTGCGACCGGGCCGCCCTTGATGCCTTAACCCTGGCACGCGACCGAATCGAAGCCTATCACACCCGCCAAAAGCCGAGCGATGAGCGGTTCACAGATGCCCTCGGCGTCACGCTCGGCCATCGTTGGACGGCGATTGAAGCCGTTGGCCTCTACGTGCCGGGTGGGACCGCAAGTTACCCTTCCTCGGTGTTGATGAATTCGGTTCCTGCCAAGGTCGCCGGAGTGCCGCGGATCGTGATGGTGGTGCCGACACCTGATGGCGTTTTAAATCCGCTGGTGCTGGCTGCAGCGCGGATTGCAGGGATTACCGAAATCTATCGCGTGGGCGGCGCGCAGGCGATTGCCGCACTGGCCTATGGCACGCAGACCATTGCGCCGGTTGCCAAAATTGTGGGCCCCGGCAACGCGTTTGTTGCAGCTGCCAAGCGGCGTGTGTTCGGTCAGGTTGGGATCGATATGATCGCTGGGCCCTCCGAAGTTGCCATTTTAGCCGATGGCCACGCAAATCCGGATTGGATCGCTGCCGATCTTTTGGCACAAGCCGAGCATGACACCGCCGCACAATCGATTTTGGTAACAAATTCGGCTTCGCTCGGCGATCAAGTTGCAGCAGCCGTCGAGCGGCAGTTAAAAAACCTGCCGCGCGGCGAGATCGCGGGAGCCAGCTGGCGCGACCATGGGGCGATCATTATCGTCGACACGCTCGAAAGCGCCGTACCTCTGATGGATCGGTTGGCGCCAGAACATCTCGAAATCGAAGCAGATAACGGCGAACAGCTTGCAGGTATGATCCGCAATGCAGGGGCAATTTTCTTAGGCGCCCATACGCCGGAAGCCATTGGCGATTATGTCGGCGGCACCAACCATGTCCTACCCACCGCCCGTTCGGCTCGTTTTTCGTCTGGCCTTGGTGTGCTCGATTTCATGAAGCGGACCTCCATCTTGTCCTGCACACCCGAATCGCTTCGGGCATTAGGGCCTTCCGCCATCGCGCTTGCGGAAAGTGAAGGCCTTGGCGGGCATGCACGCTCTGTCGCCATTCGGCTCAATCTCGGCTAAGAGGGGCGCATGGCGCCAGCATCGAACCTCGGCAATCGACTAATCTCGATCACCCTCGACGAGGGATCGATTGGTCGTGGCGGTCCGGAACAGGAGCATGAGCGGGCGATTGCCATTTTTGACCTCATCGAAAGCAACAATTTTGCGGTCACCGGCCACGCAAGCGGCCCCTACGCGCTAATCGTAAGCCTCCTCTCCAATAAATTGGCCCTCGATATCCGCGACGAGCAGGGCCAGCCCGTTGCCGCGCATATCTTGTCGCTGACACCGTTCCGACGGGTTGTGAAGGATTATTTCCTGATTTGCGAAAGCTATTATCAAGCGATCCGTTCGGCCAGCCCGTCGCAGATTGAAGCCATCGATATGGGCAGACGCGGGCTTCACAATGAAGCTGCCGAACTGTTGATCGGGCGCTTGGAGGGAAAAATTGAAGTCGATTTTGATACAGCCCGCCGGCTGTTCACCCTAATTTCTGCCTTGCATTGGAAGGGCTGACCACGTGACAGGGCCGCGCAAGGTGCAAGCCGTGCTCTTCGCCTGCGCGATGAATGCGGTCCGTTCCCCCATGGCCGAAGCGCTCGCACGACATTATTTCGGCCAAACGCTCTATATCCAGTCGGCAGGTATCCGAAAGGGTGTGGTAGACGGGTTTGCCTTGGCTGTTCTTGAAGAAATTGGCATCGACGCCAAAACCCACAAACCTCATACGCTTGAGGAACTCGCCGAGTGGGAAGGCCTAAATTTCGACCTCATCGTTACCTTGTCACCCGAAGCCCATCACGCCGCTCTGGAATTGACCCGCACGGCGGCGATAGACGTAGAATATTGGCCGACGCCCGATCCATCGGTGGTTGAAGGCAACCGAGAAACCAAACTTGGCGCCTACCGCGCCGTACGCGACAAGCTTGCCGACCGGATCTTGGAGCGGTTGACAGGATAAGCTCTATTCGCGCCGCAATATGTGCTCGACAAACCAATCTGCCCAGGGCTTGGTTTTGAAATCCCGCTCAAGCGCTATGGGGTCGTAAACGGTCTCGACCCAGGTCTGGAAATCAATCCCCTTGTCCAATCCCTCCACCCGATAGCGCTCAAAAAACGCGTCCAAAATGCCAGTTTTGGCGAATTTGAAATGCCCGTAGCGCCAGGAAAGCTGCTTGAGAGCTTCGTCCAACGGACGTCCTTCATGCACCAAAAGATAAAGCGTTGCCATAAAGCCCGCACGGTCAGCACCCGATTTGCAATGGGCCAGAACGGGGTAAGCTAACCCATCGAAAAAAGTCTTTGCCGACGCAATCCGCTCGCGATCCGGCGCACCGCGCGAGCGAATTACGAAATCGACCAAAGCGAGGTCCGATTCCTCGCAGGCTTCACGTTCAAGCGGCCATGAACCAAATTCGCGCCCGCCCCGCAAATTGACAACCGTCTTAACACCATCCTCTGCAGCTTGATGGATTTGCCCAGGTGTTGGTTGTGCTGCGCGCCAAAACTGTGGCGAAACGCGGTGCCGGTTAAGATAAACCAACCGAAATATGCCGTGATCAACGAAAACCATGCTGGCCCAAGCCCACAACCGCTGAAACACGCCTGTCAACGGCCGGTCCCAACGCGCAATGCTGGCCCGCCGGCGCTCATCGCGAAATTTTAAGGTGGTGAATTTCTTGATCACTATTGAGCCATAATATCCAGCCGCCGACACGGCACGCGGCGTGTCCCTACCAGTCTGCTAACGCGAGAGCAAGGCAGACACGCCTTTTCGATCTTGAGCAAACATGCTATTCAACTCCGCAAACGTTGACCGCATAAGGTTTCTTTTCATGACCTATCTTGATTATTCAGCCCTTGAGCAAGCTCCCCTGCAGACCGAGCCCTATGAGTATCTGATTGTCGAGAAATTTGTGAAGCCTGAAAAATTTGCCGAAGCAATGGCCGATTTCCCGAGCGTTCCTGGCCCTGGCTCGCATCCGCCTTCTCAGCTTTCGATCAGCGGCCGCTTCAAAGCCCTTCTCGATGAATTGCAGGATGATGCCTTCCGCAAAGCCATCGAGAAAAAATTCAATATCGATCTTACGGGTCGGCCAACCATGTACACGGTTCGCGGCTTTTTGCGCGGAACGGATGGCAGCATCCACACCGACAGCGAAACCAAAATCATCACCGTGTTGCTATATCTCAACGATGAATGGGGCGTGGAGGGCGGACGCCTTCGTATATTGAAAAACGGCACCGATCTTGATGATTACGTCGCAGAAGTGCCACCTTCGTTGGGCACACTCTTGGTTTTCAAGCGTTCCGATCACTCATGGCACGGCCATAAGCCTTTCGAGGGGCAGCGTCGTGTTGTCCAGATGAACTGGGTTCTCGATGACGACGTCGTCAATCGTGAACAGCGTCGCCACACGCTTTCGACGCAGTTTAAGCGGCTCAAGAATTTTCTGATCGGACGTGCCGCCTGAACGGCCATTTTCGTTGGATCAAGCCAACTCCGATAGCCATAGCCGCGGTAACTGCTGGAATTATTAATTCGGCCCCTGGGCCGGTTATAGCCTTCAGGTCATCGGCCACAAATGGATCGGAAAGAGTGAGTTCACCCGCGGACCAACCGATCATGCCGGCACCCAGATAAAGCAAGACCGGAAATCGATCGACAAGGGTGCCGATCATGCCGGAACCCCAAACGATCAGAGGTATCGACAGGACCAAGCCAAAAGCCAGCATCCATGGCATGTCATGCGCGATGCCGACGATCACCAGAACATTATCGAGGCTGAGCACAAGATCGGCCAGCGCGATGGCCCGAACGGCCCGCCATAACAGGTCGTGGGATTGAATGTGTCCCGAAAGGTCCTTTTCCTCGCCTTCGATTAGACTGGCGGCAATCCAGACCAACAAAACGGCTCCTGCCAGTTTCAAGCCCGTGACAGCAAGCAGAGGCATTGCCAGCAAGGAAAATACAAGTCGTAACGCAATGGCCGAAATCGATCCCAAAATCATGCCCAGGCGGCGCTGTGGCATTGGCAGGTTTTGACAGGCCAACGCAATCAAAATGGCGTTATCTCCCGACAACACCAGATTAATCCAAAAAACTTCGACCAATTTCGCGAGAATGGAAAAATCGAAAGGCATAGCGTTTTGCCTAGCCGCTCTTTCGGGCAAGGGCAATCGCTTGCGCGTTAACAGAACCATCGACAGCTGAAACCGCACAGGTTATGATGGGTACGACTGTATCGCGGGTGTAGTTCAATGGTAGAACGGCAGCTTCCCAAGCTGCATACGAGGGTTCGATTCCCTTCACCCGCTCCATTTTCAGCTGAAAAAGACCGATAAAGTAGCCATGACGCGGATAAACGCCCTCTTGGAGACATCGGAAAAGAGTATCTACTCCAACCGTGGCAGTCGAATGGCGCTGATGATCTGGCTCGCAGCGGGCCTTGTGCTGGTGGCTGCGGGGTTGGTTTTGTGGTCGGTCCGCGGGGAACGCGTGTTCGCCGATATCGTTTCCACCTCGTTGGCCTGGTGTATGTGAGGAATTCTCGATGTCGAAGCGTCGCGTAGTGCTGCCTTTGGTTGCCTTTCTGATCAGTGTGATCGCGTTTGGCGTGGCCTGGTTCGCGTTTGACCCGATGCAAGAAACCGCAAGCTCGGCGATTGGCGGCCCCTTCACCCTTACAGCGCAAGATGGCCGGACGGTAACCGAGCGCGATATGCTCGGAGGACCGAGTCTCGTTTTTTTTGGTTATACCCATTGTCCCGACGTTTGCCCGACGGCGCTTTATGAAATCGGCCAAATTTACAAGGCATTAGGAACGGATGGCGACCGGCTAAAAACGTATTTCATCACGGTTGACCCCGAACGTGACACACCGAGCGTAATCAAAGATTATCTCACCAGCTTTGATCCACGCATTACGGGCCTGTCCGGCTCCCCTGAAGCCGTTATTGCAGCCGAAAAAGCCTATCGCGCTTACGCCAAAAAAATTCCGCTGGAAACAGGCGGCTATACGATGGATCACACCGCTGTAATCTATCTTATGAACCGTAAAGGCCTGTTTCTCTCCAGTTTGAATGTCGACAGGCCGCCGGAAGAGAATGCGAAACTGATCGCTAAATCCTTCTAACGAGGCTGCGACGTCGGATGTCGTGAGCTTCGTGCGAGCCCATGTTCGGTCTTGTGCCAATGCGTAGGAGCTGAAACCAATTCATAAAGCGCCCGCCAAGCTGCGGCGGTTTTCATTAATGAATAAAGCAGCAAATACGGTAAATCGCTCAACCTAATAAGGAGCCCACGACGACGCGCGCCGACCCAGAGAATGGCGAAAGATAAGATACTGCTTGCGATACAGACGACGCTAACAAAGCTCCAGAGTGTCAAATGGAGGGCAGAGCGGATCACGGAGTCCGAAGGTGGTGCTAGAAAGACGCCAAAGACCAATAGAATTATCGGATGGAAAAGAGCTTATATCACGGACGATGTGCTGATGACCGCAATCTCAAAACGCGTCAAGGCGGATACCGATCGTCGCCAGCGCTTTCCGTTTCTTGCCACGACAAAGGCCGTTTGCATCCAGCCTTTCAACCAGCGTGTTCGTTGATTATACCAAGCTATCCAATCAACAGGGGCTTCCTCCCATGTCGTCGAATCCATAACGATGCAGTGATAGCCTAGGCCCGCGAGCCGCAAACCCAAATCGGCATCTTCGGTCACATTCCAAGCATCCCATCCTAAGCAGTTATGTAACAGCGATCGACGAAAATGGTTAGACGTACCTCCCAAGGGAATGGGTTGCCGCGTTATCGACATTCCCAGCAATAAGCCATCAAAAAGTCCCGCGTATTCAAAGGCAAACATACGGGCAATCCAGCTATCAGCCCCATTATCGATGGCGAGCCTAGCTTGAACGCAACCAAGTTTTGGATCCCCTAAGGCAAAATGGGCCGCTGCCTTTCGCAATTGATCGGGATCCGGCTCATCTTCCGCATCATAGACGACAATATAATCACCCTTTGCATAGGCCAGCCCAATATTTAAGGCCCGTGGCTTTGTTCGTGGAAGACCTGACGGACACACAATTATTTCAAAAAAAGGCGGCATTGCCTCACGGATGAGCGCATTTTGCGTCTCATGATCGTCGATTTCGACGATCATCTTGATTTCTAGTTTGGCTTTTGGATAGTCGATACGTTTCAACCGCTCAATCAACAAAGGAACAATCCGCGCCTCGCGATAAATGGGCACCAATACGGAATAGGTTGGCAAATCTAGATCCGATATTTCGGAAAATTTTGGCTCGTAAACACCGGCGGCCACAATTGCCAACGCCTTAAACTGGATCGAAGGTAAGCTCGGATAAAGAAGCATCCCAAATGAAATAACGTCCCATGCATCCGGAAAGGCAGCCAAGGTTAGCAAAAGCAACGCCGCAATAGGACCGATCACCGTTATCGTAGGCCGCCCGAAGATCTTTTCCGCGGACAACGACGGAGCCAACGTGGCCATGCGATGATTGGCTTCATGAGCAATGTACAAGCCGTACCGACGGCGAACCGATTGGGCAAATATCCGTGGCGTCGTCACCACGACAGTCGAGCCCTCAAAGATCTTGACCCCCGAAGCCTTGGCGTGAAGCAATCCTTCAAAGATTCGGCCCGTCGGAGCAACCGTATAGCGCACCCCGCCGCTATCGTCTTGGATCGGGCAATGACCGGCAGCTAACAGGCTGGCACCATCCAAGCCATCGGGAACAATAAATTCCTCCGCCATGAATGGAAGGTCCAAAAAGCGGGCGAACGCCTCATACAGCATATCCGCTTCAACAAGCCCGTTATGGATAAGATAGCGATCCAACGTCGTACCTGTCGCGGTCGCTTCTCGCCAGGCACGGGAAACCAACTCATCGCACGATGGGTCAACCCGATCAGCGCTAACAGCGTCGACCTCGGCATGGCTTAACGCATATTCCGAGAGAAAAGCGGCCATTCGGGCCGAGGCCAATTCCTGTGGCCATCGGCGAATCTCATTGAAGCCAGCAAGCAATGCATTCACGATACCGACCTTTCATCGCTGCGCGACTATCGGCTATTCGTGGGTCGTTCGGGCACTGGCCATGTTCAAAATGATCGGACCCAATGAATTAAAAAACCTGTACCTTTGGCCAGTAGACGCCTCAGCTATCCATCTTCAAGGCAGCGATAAAGGCTTCCTGAGGAATTTCCACGCGGCCGAATTGGCGCATGCGCTTTTTGCCCTCTTTTTGCTTGTCGAGCAGCTTGCGCTTGCGGGAAATATCGCCGCCATAGCACTTCGCCGTCACGTCCTTGCGCAGAGCCGAGATCGTCTCGCGCGCAATGATCTTGCCGCCAATCGCCGCCTGAATCGGGATCTGGAACAGATGCTGCGGGATCAGCTCTTTCAGCTTCTCGCACATCGCACGGCCACGCATTTCGGCACGCGTCCGATGCACCAGCATCGAGAGCGCATCGACCGGCTCGGCATTCACCAAAAGTGACATTTTAACGAGGTCGCCCGCGCGGTAATCGGTGATGGTGTAATCGAAGCTGGCATAGCCCTTCGATATGGATTTCAAGCGATCGTAGAAATCGAACACCACCTCGTTCAACGGCAAATCATAAACCACCATCGCGCGCTTGCCGACATAGTTAAGGTCAATCTGTGTACCGCGCCGATCTTGGCAGAGTTTCAATACCGAGCCCAAATATTCGTCCGGCGTCAAAATCGTGGCCCGAATCCAAGGCTCTTCAATTTCCAGAATTTTCATAATATCCGGCATGTCGGCCGGATTGTGCAATTCGATATCGTTCTCGTCGCGTAATTTGAGTTTGTAAATCACGCTTGGCGCGGTCGCGATCAGATCGAGATTGAACTCGCGCTCCAACCGCTCCTGAATGATTTCGAGATGGAGGAGGCCCAAGAACCCGCAACGGAAACCGAAGCCAAGGGCGGCGGAGGATTCCATCTCATACGAGAAACTCGCATCGTTCAGACGCAACTTGCCCATCGCCGCGCGCAAATCCTCAAACTGCGCCGCATCGACCGGGAACAGTCCGCAGAACACCACCGGCTGGGCAGGCTTAAAGCCTTCCATCGCCTCGGCGCAGGGCCGCTTCGTCTCGGTGATCGTGTCACCCACGCGGGTATCAGCAACCTGCTTGATCTGTGCCGTGATAAAGCCGATCTCGCCCGGCCCCAATTGCGCAACATCGTTCATTTTAGGCGTAAAGACGCCAATTTTTTCGACATGATAGCGGGCATCCGTGCCCATCATCTTAATGTCGGCGCCCTTTTTCAAAACACCGTCCATAATGCGCACCAGCACGATGACGCCGAGATAGGCGTCATACCAGCTATCGACCAGCAGGGCTTTCAACGGCGCCGACTCATCGCCTTTCGGCGGCGGCAGGCGGGTAACAATCGCTTCCAATACACCTTCGATATTGATGCCGGTTTTCGCCGAAATCGGCACCGCATCCGAGGCATCAAGCCCGATGACATCCTCGATCTGCTGCTTGATGCGATCAGGTTCCGCAGCAGGCAAATCGATCTTGTTCAACACGGGGACAATCTCGTGGCCTGCGTCAAGCGCGTGGTACACATTGGCCAGCGTCTGAGCTTCGACACCTTGCGAGGCATCGACCACGAGCAACGAACCCTCGCACGCCGCCAGCGACCGGCTGACTTCATAGGCGAAGTCGACATGGCCGGGGGTGTCCATGAGGTTCAGAATATAGGTTTTGCCGTCCTTGGCCGTGTAGCTCAAGCGCACCGTCTGCGCTTTGATCGTGATCCCGCGCTCGCGCTCGATATCCATCGAATCGAGCACTTGCTCCACCATGTCCCGTGCAGCGACCGCTCCGGTGGTTTGAATCAACCGGTCAGCGAGGGTGGATTTGCCATGGTCGATATGAGCGACGATGGAGAAATTGCGAATATTGTCGAAAGTGTGCGTTGTCATGCGTGTCGCAATAGCAGCAAGAGCCTCATTTTCCAAGCGCTGCTAACGCCACATAGCCGCCATGCGCCGCAAATACGCAATCGCCACGGATCAATTCACAGGGTACAGCTAAAAAACTGTATCTTAGCAAAGTTGCGCCGCCCCCTTGGATATTCTGCCCTTTCTTGCCGCGCTGTTGAGCGCCATCGCTCATGCCTCCTGGAACGCGGCCGCGCGCTCACGCACTGATTCGGGCGCAGCGGTAACGGCCACCGTTACCATGGCGGGCGTTATATCCATTCCCGCCCTGTTCTGGATTGGTGTGCCGCCAGTGGAAGCGTGGCCTTGGCTGGCGCTGGGCATTGTTTTCAACACGGTCACCTTGCGGATTCTGGTCGCCATTTACCGGATGATGCCGTTTGCAATGGCCTATCCAATGCTGCGCGGTACGATTCCGCTGGCGGTAACCGGCTTTAACATCGCGCTCTTGCCCATCAGCCTGCCGAACCTCTTTGGCGTCATCGGCATTTTGATGGTGTCCGGCGGCGTCATCCTGCTTGGCTTTTCCGGTCGGCGGCAGGAAAAAATTGGCTGGAAGCCGATCGCCCTTGCGGTGCTCGGCGGGGTAACGGCCGCCGCCTATGTCATCACCGATGTGAAGGGCATCTCCGCAACAGGCGACCCGCTCGTTTATGGCGTTGGCGCCGCCATCATCAACGCCATCGCGATGCCTCTGTTTTTACGCGCCAATGGCACTTCGTTTTCGCGCATGATGAACGGGCAATTGCTGTTCGGCTTTTTCGCCTCCTTTGTATCGATGGGCTCGTACGTTCTGTTTCTCTACGCGCTATCGCACGGCCCAATCGGCGCGGCCTCGGCGATGCGCGAGACCAGCGTCTTGTTCGCGCTCGGCATTTCCATGGTGATGCTCAAAGAAAAAGTCGGCGCCCTGCGCTGGATCGCCTGCGGCCTAGCCTTTGCCGGCGCGGCCTTGCTGCGATTGGCATAAGCCTATTTTCATCTTGATTTTTATGCCACTGAGTGGCATAGATTTAAAGATGGCGCGGATCTTCAAGTCTCGACATTTTTCACTAGCGATCTAGAAGTCGCACCTCGCCGATGAGGCGCTGGAAAAGTCGGCTTTTGAACTTTCCCAAGGCCTGCATGACGGCAATCTAGGCGGCCATGTTTTTAAAAAACGTGTGGCACTTCCGGGAAAGGGCAAACGCGGTAGCGCACGCACCTTGGTCGCCATTCAAAGCAATCGGCATTGCTTTTTTCTTTACGGTTTCAAGAAAAACGACCGCGCCACGATAACAGAGTTAGAATTGGAGGCCCTTCAGTTCTTAGCGAAAGATTTGTTGTCGCTCGATGACGAGCAGATTTCTCGCATGGTTTCGGACGGAGCACTCAAGGAGATCATCCATGGTAAAGCGTAATTCAAAAAGCCCCCTGCTAGCTGCCATTCATCAAACGGCGGATGATATGGCGCGTCTGGGCCTCATCGAAAAACACACGATGCGAACCTATGATGCCCTCTGCCTCACGCCGGTTCCTTCCTATGACTCGGAGGACATCAAAGCGCTGCGTAAGACCTATCAACTAAGCCAAGCGGTTTTGGCAGCTGTCCTGAACACCAGCGCATCGACGGTTAGAAAATGGGAGGCGGGAGAAAAAAGCCCCAGCGGCCCTTCGCTTAAATTGTTGAATATTCTGGAGCGCAAAGGGCTCGAAACCATTATTTAAGGCCTAAGCCTCACCGCCCACTTTCCAGCAATTTCGAAACCACCTTCGCCGTATAATCCACCATCGGGATAACCCGCGCATAATTCTGCCGGGTTGGTCCGATAACCCCCAACACGCCGACAATTTTCTGGTTCTGATCGCGAAACGGTGCCGCAATCAGCGACGAGCCCGATAGCGAAAAGAGCTTGTTCTCAGATCCGATATAAATCCGTACCCCCTCGCCCGTCTCAGCCCTTGCCAAGAGGTCGATCACATCCTTTTTGGTCTCGAGATCATCAAACAGGAGCCTTATGCGTTCGAGATCTTCAACCGCCTTAAGATCGTCGAGCAGATTAGATTGCCCACGCACGATCAATTGGCGGCTATCCGCCCCGCCGGCCCAGCTCGCAAGTCCCGTCGCCACAAGCCCGGCGGTTAGCCCATCGAGCTCCCGTTCAGCATCCACACGCGCGCTTTCGATCTCGCCTTTCAGATCGGCAATCGTTTTTCCCCTGATCCGGTCCGAGAGGTAATTCGAAGCCTCGACCAAAGCGGAAGCGGGTAAACCAGCGGGCAAATCGACGATGCGGTTTTCAATGCTGCCATCCTCCGACACCAACACGGCCAGAGCGCGCGTCTTCTCGATGCGGACGAACTCAATATGCTTGAGGGGCGATCCCGCTTTGCTCGTCACTACAACACCCGCCCCGCGCGAAAGGCCGGACAAGAGCGATGAGGCTTCGGTCAACAGGCTCTCGGTGGTCTTTTGCTGGCCCGAGGCGCGCACTTGCGCTTCAATCCGGCCACGGTCTTCAGACGAAAGATCACCCACTTCCATCAAGGCATCGACAAAGAAGCGCAAACCGCTTTCGGTCGGCAGCCTGCCCGCACTGGTATGGGGCGCGTAAATCAGGCCAGAGCCTTCGAGATCCGCCATCACATTGCGAATGGAGGCGGGCGATAAGGCTATTGGAATAATGCGCGACAAATTACGCGAACCCACTGGCTCGCCCGTGGCGAGATAGGATTCCACAATCCTGCGGAAAATCTCGCGCGAGCGCTCGTTAAGATCGATCAAGGCACCGCCTTTCGGGGCTGAAAATTCATTTTGCATCATAAAACCGGTATCACCGGCGTCTTTCTGTTGAACCACGCCCTAATGTGCGGTCTCCTTCGCTTGCGATCAAGTCCATATCCCTTGCCTGATTGATTTGCCCCGCCTAGAAGAGGGCAGTCTCACTGGAACCCTACCCATGCGCCCCTCAAAACGCTCCCCTGATGAAATGCGTACCGTCTCGATGGAGCGCAATGTTGCGCGCTATGCCGAAGGCTCTTGCCTGATTAAATTCGGTCAAACCCATGTGCTCTGCACCGCCTCGCTCGAGGAGAAAGCGCCCTCATGGCTGCGCGGCTCCGGCAAAGGCTGGGTGACAGCGGAATATTCCATGCTGCCGCGCGCTACCGTTGAGCGTACCCGTCGTGAAAGCACGTCCGGCAAGCAATCCGGCCGCACCCAAGAAATTCAGCGCCTGATCGGCCGCTCTTTGCGCTCGGTCGTTGATCTCACCCAGCTCGGCGAGAAGCAGATCACGCTCGATTGCGACGTTATCCAAGCCGATGGCGGCACCCGCACCGCAGCCATTACAGGGGCTTGGATTGCTTTGCATGATTGCATCCATTGGATGAAATCGCGCTCGATCATCACCGGCAACCCGCTGCGTGACCATGTCGCCGCCGTTTCCTGCGGAATAGTCAAAGGCGTGCCTGTCATCGATCTCGATTATCCGGAAGATTCCTCAGCAGAAACGGACGCCAATTTCGTCATGACCGGTTCGGGCGGCATTGTGGAAGTGCAAGGCACGGCGGAAGGCAAGCCCTTCTCCGAAGCCGAGCTATTGTCGTTGATGGCACTCGCCAAAAACGGCATTGCGGGATTGGTTGCCATGCAAAAAGCAGCGATCGGCTAAGCCAGAATGACCAGACCGCTTTCCGGCCAAATCGTCATCGCCACGCATAATGCAGGCAAGCTCGCCGAGATGCGCGATCTTTTGGCGCCCTATGGGCTGGAATGTCTATCCGCTGCAGCGCTTGGTCTGCCCGAGCCGAAAGAAGATGGCACGATCTACGCGGAAAACGCTGCCATCAAGGCCCATTCGGCCGCCAAAGCCACGGGATTACCCGCTCTATCCGACGATTCAGGCTTAGCAGTCGACGCGTTGGATGGTGCGCCGGGTCTATTCACCGCCGATTGGGCGGGCCAGCCACGCGATTTTAATGCCGCCATGGCACGCGTTGCCCGTGAGCTCGAAAGCCGCGATGTCGAGCCGCAAGGTGCCAAAGCGCATTTTGTCTCCTCCCTCGTGCTGGCTTGGCCGGATGGTGAAACACTGATCGCCGAAGGCCGAATTTTCGGCACGCTCACCTTCCCGCCGCGCGGGAACCAAGGGTTTGGCTATGACCCTATCTTTATCCCCGAAGGCGAAACCCGCACCTTTGGCGAAATCAGCGCCGAGGAAAAACACGGCATAAAACTGGAAAATGGCCGCATGACGGGCCTCTCCCACCGCGCCCGCGCTTTTATCCGGCTGGTCGATAAAGCGGGTCTGGTGCGGACAGGGGCATCCCACCCTTAATGGCCACCCGTCCCCCCTTTGACGCCGGTTTTGGTGTTTATATTCACTGGCCGTTTTGCGCGTCGAAATGCCCCTATTGCGATTTCAACTCGCATGTCCGCCACGCCCCTATCGATGAAGCGCAATATATCGCAGCTTTTGCGAGCGAAATGGCCCATCAGGCGGCGATGACCAAGGGCCGTCAGGTCAGCAGTATTTTCTTTGGCGGCGGAACGCCCTCGCTGATGCAGCCTTCCACCATTGGCGCCATTCTGGATGCCATCGCGCGGCATTGGACCATTGACCCGGCGTGCGAAATCACGATGGAAGCCAATCCGACCAGCATCGAAGCGGGCCGCCTGAAAGGCTATCGCGATGCGGGCGTCAACCGGTTGTCGATGGGCTTTCAAGCCATGAACGATGCCGATTTGCGCGCGCTCGGTCGCCTGCATTCAGTGGCGGAAGCCTTGGCGGCGGTTAAAACAGCCGCGAGCATTTTTGACCGTTATTCGTTCGACCTGATTTACGCGCGGCCCAACCAGACACCCGCCGCTTGGGCGGCCGAGCTGAAAGAAGCCATCAACCTTTCCGCCGAGCATCTCTCGCTCTATCAGCTCACCATCGAGCCCGGCACGATGTTTGAGCGCATGGTGGCAGCGGGCAAACTGACCCCAATGCCGGATGACGAAGCGCGCATATTGTTTGATACCACGCGCGAAACCTGCGAGGCGGCGGGCTTCCCAGCCTATGAGATTTCCAACCATGCCCGCAAGGGTGCTGAATGCCGCCATAATCTCCTCTATTGGCGCTATGGCGAATATGCCGGCATCGGCCCCGGCGCCCATGCACGGCTATTCACCAAGCAAGGACGAGTGGCGATTGCGACGGAAAAACATCCCGAAACATGGCTCAAAGCCGTAAAGGCCAAAGGCCACGGCACGGTCGAGGAAGAGCGCCTCGCCCCGCTCGATCAAGCCAATGAGTTCTTACTCATGGGGTTGCGCTTGACCGAAGGCATCGATCCCTCCCGCTTTGAAGCCTTAGCCGGCCGCCCGCTCGATCAGGCGCGCGTTATCGAGATGATCGACGATGGTTTTGTGGCGAAAGCGACCAATGGTCATCTCTATGTGACCAAAAAGGGCGTTCCGGTGTTGAATGCCGTGGTGGGACGTTTAACGGTTTAAGCTAAAAAATATGAAAATGCCCCCCTTCTGCCCTCCGGGAGAAGGAACTTCGATCCCATTTTCACCTCAATGAAACGCCGTCGGCGCATCCTCAAGCTTCGTCGGGCCGTCTTTACCCACCTGCATCACCGCCTCACCGCGTTGTGTGGTGCCATCGGGACGGAAGCGGAACAGGCCATCGAGACCAATCACACCGTCTTGAGCGGCAAGCTGGGCTTCATCAAAGGCATGTGCTCCGGCTTTTTTGTGCAAGGCATTGGCCAAAAACACCGCGTCATAGGCCAAAGTCGCAATCCGCGCAGGATCACTGCCATATTTGGTGCGGTAGCGGCTGGCAAAAGCATCAAAACCCGCCTTATCCGGCATAGCAAACCAACCATTTTGAAATTGAGGTGTGGCATAAATCTTGGGGTCATCCCAAACGCTGGTGCCTAACCATTGGATCTTTTTCGGGTCTAGCCCCGCGGCAGCAATCGCCTTACCGGCAGCCGCAGCCCCTTCGCCCCCTTCGGGAATAAAGAGACTGTCAATCTGGTCTTTGACGCTCGCCATCCGACCTGCGGCAGCGGCGATCGAGCCTTGAGAATAACGCTCAATCGCGAGCAAGCGAATACCGCGCCGCGCCGCGCCGTCTTGCAACACCGAGTTCACCGCTGAGCCATAAGCCGTATCCGGGATAAGGGCGCCAAGAGTCTTTTTGCCCTTCGAAGCGGCATAATCGAGGATCCGCTCGACATCCGATTGCGGCATGAAACTCAAAAGATAGACGCCACGGCCCGCGACGCCCGAATCGGTTGAAAATGCAATGATCGGCTTGCCCGCAGCCCGCGCGATTCCGCCAGCCGTTTGAACGGACGAAGCCAGCAAAGGACCAATAAAAGCCGAAGCACCTTCGGCAAGCGCTTGTTTAGCCACTTCCCGCGCGCCATCCGCCGTACCGCGATCATCTTTTACCACCAGATCGATCGAAGCGCCTGAAAATTCGGACATCGCCATATCAGCAGCATTTTTCAGCGATTGCGCCACCGTGCCGGTTGTGCCCGATGCCGAGAGCGGCAGAATCAAGGCCACGCGAATCGTGCCTGCGGGGATCGCTGTAACCGCCATCGTAGGTGTTGCTTCCGTTGCGGCGGTGCCGGGAGCTGCAAGCTCGGTTCCTTTAATCGGTTGGGACACCTGAGCAGGCTGTTCGACATCGGTAGGCTCGTCAGGAAAGGAGGCTTGCGGTGCCATAATTCCGCCGCCGAGTCGGTTCGAAGCAACACAGCCGACCAAGAGGCCGCTCAGGATCACCAATCCAGCAAAGGCCAGAATACGGGAATTTCCACGACGGCGTTTCATAACAATCTTAACTCCCGAGACCACAAATAACCCGAACACGCAATTTTATCGTTACTCATACAGGGTGTCCTTATCAGTCTGCAATGCGGTTCCTGCTTGCTTGTCTGGCTTACCCCATGCCAATCCTTCACCAGTGGTAATTCTGTATGGCGGACATAAGGCTCGCCAGGAGACAATGATGTCGAACGAAAGCAGCTCCTTCTATACGGTTTTCGGGATGCGAGCCGAGGCTGAGCGAATTGCACCCGGTCTGCATGTCGTTGCAACGCCCATTGGCAATTTACGCGACATATCGTTACGCGCGCTGACAACGCTCGCTTCCGCCAATGCGGTCTTGGCCGAAGACACACGCGTCAGCCGCACGCTGCTGGCCCATTATGGCATTACAACACCGCTGATCGCCTATCACGAACACAACGCCGCCGAGATGCGACCTAAAATCATGAAGCGGTTGGAAGCAGGCGAAGCACTCGCTTTGATCTCCGACGCAGGCACGCCGCTGGTTTCCGATCCCGGCTATAAGCTCGTCGAGGCTGTACTCGATGAGGGCATGAAAGTGACGCCTGTCCCGGGTCCGTCGGCCGTTTTGGCTGCACTTGTTGCCGCAGGCCTGCCGACGGACCGGTTTTTCTTCGAAGGCTTCCTGCCGCCTAAATCTTCCGCCCGTTGCGAGCGATTGGCGGTTTTGGCTGCCATTCCCTCCACCCTCGTCTTTTTCGAATCACCCCGCAGGGTGGCCGCCATGTTGGCCGACAGCGCCGAAATCTTGGGCGACCGGCAGGCAACGGTGGCGCGCGAATTGACCAAGATGTTTGAAACCGTCAAACGCGGCACGCTCTCCCAACTCGCCGCCGAATTTGAAGCTTCCGGCCCACCCAAGGGGGAAATCGTGGTGCTGATCGGCCCACCCTCCGCTGAAACCGAAGTGGTGCATGATGACGCCGATCTTGATGAACGCATCAAACGCCATCTATCGCGGATGTCGGTGAAGGATGCCACCGTCGTCACGGTTGAAGAAACCGGCCTGCCGCGCCGCCAGATTTATGCCCGCGCGGTCGCCCTAGCGCGTGGCGACGGTTAATGGCCCGCACGCCCGATAGCCGCCGCAAGGCGCTGCGTTTGGGGCATATCGCCGAATGGATCGTCATTCTCTACCTGTCGCTGAAGGGTTACCGCATTCTGGCTCGGCGCTATATCGCCAATGGCGGCGAGATTGATGTCGTGGCACTGCGCGGCAAGGTGGTTGCCTTTGTCGAGGTTAAAGCGCGATCTGATCTCAGCACCGGACTTGACGCGATATCAACCACCAAAATCCACCGTTTCGCGCAAGCCGTAGATGGGTGGCTGATGCGAAATGGCTGGGCTTCGGCCTATACGCTGCGCTGCGATGCGGTGATTATCGTGCCCTATCGCCTGCCGTTTCACATCGAGGATGCATTTGAACTGCCCATGGCGTAGAACGAGGGCGGGATAATCAAGGAGAGAACGAGCGTGGCGAAGCTAAAGGTAGCGGTCCAGATGGACCCGATCGAAAAAATCAACATTGCAGGCGATTCAAGCTTCGCCATGATGCTGGAAGCGCAAGCGCGCGGTCATGCTCTCTTCTATTACACGCCCGACACCATGGCGATGCGGGACGGCAAAGTCAGCGCGATGGTCTCGTCCGTCATCGTGCGCGACGTTAAAGGCGACCACGCCACCCTGCAACCCGCTGAACGCACCGATCTGTCGACCATGGATGTTATCTTGCTCCGCCAAGATCCGCCCTTCGACATGGCCTATATCACCACGACACATCTTTTAGAGCGCATCCATCCGAAGACGCTGGTGGTGAATGATCCGGCCTCGGTGCGCAACGCGCCTGAGAAAATTCTCGTCACCGAATTCCCCGATTTGATGCCAGCCACCTTGATCACCCGCGATAAGGCCGAGATCGAGGCCTTCCGTCGCGAGCATGGCGATGTCGTGATGAAGCCGCTTTATGGCAATGGTGGCGCCGCCGTTTTCAAAGTCTCGGCAAAAGACCCGAATTTCGGCTCGCTCTATGATCTCTTTTCCGTCACCTTCCGCGAGCCATGGGTCATCCAGCGCTTTTTGCCGAAGGTGGTCGAGGGCGACAAGCGCATCATTTTGGTTGATGGTGTGCCCTTGGGTGCGGTCAATCGCGTGCCGAGTGGCGACGATATCCGCTCCAATATGGTACGGGGCGGGGCAGCCGAGACCACCGAACTCTCCCCACGCGAACGCGAAATTTGCGAGCGTATCGGATCAACACTGCGCAAGCAGGGCCTGATTTTTGTTGGCATTGACGTGATTGACGGCCATCTGACCGAAATCAACGTCACCTCGCCAACGGGCCTTCGCGCCATTAAGCGGCTTGGCGGCCCCGATCTCGCGGCGGCCCTTTGGGATGCAATTGAAGCGAAGCGCTGATCAGTTCACGCGCTTTAAAAACTGCGTCTTCAAAACGAGGCCCTTAATGCCTTCCACGCGGCATTCGATCTCGTCTGCGACATCGGTAAGCCGGATACCCTTGATTTTGGTACCCTGCTTGATAACCGAAGACGTGCCCTTGACCTTCAAATCCTTGATCACGTGAACGGTATCACCCTCATTCAATCGTGTACCGTTGCAATCTTTCACAATGATCTCGTCTTCGTCGGCCATGGTCTATCTCCTTTTAGCTGGTTGATCTGCCGAGGTCTTTAAAGGCCGGATGCCAAATCTCCAAATCTCGTTCAATCGGCAATGGTTGACGCGACGGGGTGAAGCGGGCACTTGATCCTTGTCGCAACGCTTTATCAATCTGGCGAACATGGCCCAAAATCCCACTCACGAGTCCTTCGATCCAGCCATCCCCATGACGGCCATTCGCGAGGCCGCATCGGGTCCGGGCGAGCCTAGCCTTCGCCGACAGGCCGTTGTTGCCATTCTTCGCGATGTCTTGGCCAAGGGCCGGGCTGACGCCGAGCGCTCGCTGATCGAACACGGTAATGGGCTCGAATGCGTAACCGCGCTTTCCACCCTCATGGATGGCATCATCCGCGCGCTGTTTGATGTCGCCACCACGGTTTTCTATCCCGCGACCAATCCAACCTCGTCAGAGAAAATGACGCTGGCTGCCGTTGGCGGCTACGGACGCGGCACGCTGGCCCCCGGCTCCGATATCGATCTGCTGATCTTGCTGCCCTATAAGGCAACCCCTTGGTCAGAAAGCATTGTCGAAATCATCCTCTACGCTTTGTGGGATTTGAAACTGAAGGTCGGCCATTCCGTCCGCACCGTCGATGAATGCGTGCGCGAAGCCAAGGCCGATATGACGATCCGCACCGCGCTGCTGGAAGCGCGTCCGCTGGCGGGCGATCAAGCGCTCTTTACCGAATTTCAAACGCGTTACGACCGCGAGGTTGTCACCGGAACGGCCGCCGAATTCGTCGCCGCCAAACTAGCCGAGCGTGAAACCCGCGTATCGCGTGCAGGCTCCTCACGCTATCTCGTCGAACCCAATGTCAAAGACAGCAAAGGCGGGTTGCGCGATCTCAACACGCTGTTCTGGATCGCCAAATATGTCTACCGCGTCCGCGATGTCGGCGAATTGGTCGAGGTCGGCCTGTTCAGCAAAGAAGAGCGCCAACTCTTCCTGCGCTGCGAAGAATTTTTATGGCGCGTGCGGTGCCAATTGCACTTTGTCACAGGGCGAGCCGAAGAGCGGCTTTCTTTCGATGTGCAGCGGGCGATTGCCGAACGTTTAGGCTATGCGAGCCATGGCGGCATGTCGGGCGTTGAACGCTTCATGAAGCGTTATTTTCTTGTCGCCAAAGATGTCGGCGACCTCACCGCCATTGTGTGTGCCGCCCTTGAGGCACGCCAAGCCAAACCGGCCTCGGGGCTCAACCGTTTTGTAGATCGTCTGAAACGCAAAAGCACCAAAATTGCGGGTTCAAAAGACTTCATCATCGAAAATGAGCGCCTAACCGTCGCGCATGACGAGGTCTTCACGCAGGATCCGGTTAATCTGATCCGGCTTTTTCACATCGCCGACAGCATGAACCGGGCGATCCATCCGCACGCCGCACGCCTCGTCACCCAATCGCTTCGGCTGGTTGACGCGACGCTGCGAACCAACCCGGAAGCGAACCGCCTTTTTGTTGAACTTCTGACCTCGAATCATTCGCCGGAAATTACGCTCCGCCGCATGAATGAGGCTGGCCTCTTGGGCAAATTCGTGCCCGAATTTGGCCGTGTCGTCGCGATGATGCAGTTCAATATGTACCATCATTATACGGTCGATGAGCATTTGCTGCGCTCCCTCGGCGCACTCGCCGAAATCGAGGCGGGCCGGCACGCCTCCGAGCTGCCAGTCGCCCATGAGATCATGCCCATGATCCGCAATCGTCGAATTTTGCATGTCGCCGTGTTTCTGCACGATGTAGCCAAAGGTCGGCCCGAGGACCATTCGATTGCGGGTGCCAAAGTGGCCCGCCGCCTCTGCCCGAGATTGGGGCTGAATGAGGCCGAAACGGAAGCCGTCGCTTGGTTGATCGAGCATCATCTCGATATGTCCACCGTCGCGCAAAGCCGCGATCTATCCGACCCCTCAACGATTGAAGCGTTTGCCGCCACCGTCCAAACGCTCGAGCGGCTCAGAATGCTGCTAATCCTCACCGTGTGCGATATTCGCGCGGTAGGCCCCGGTGTCTGGAACGGTTGGAAGGGTCAATTGCTCCGCACGCTGTTCTGGGAAACAGAAATCGTGCTGGCGGGCGGCCACTCAGCCATCAACCGCGAGCAACGCGTTCGTGCCTCACAAGACGAATTACGCCGGGCTTTGCCCAATTGGAGCGATGCCGAACTCGACATCTATGTCGGTCGGCATTATCCGGCATATTGGCTCAAAGTGGATCTCCCGCGCCGGATCAAACACGCGCAATTTATTTATGGGGCCGAGCGCGATATGCGGACGCTAGCTACTGAGGTAGCTACCGATAAATTCAGGGGTGTCACCGAACTAACTGTTTCTGCCCCAGACCATCCTCGTCTCTTGGCCATCATTACTGGCGCTTGCGCTGCTGCAGGTGCCAATATTGTGGATGCCCAGATTTTTACAACCAATGACGGCATTGCGCTCGATACGATCTTTGTATCCCGCGCCTTTGATACCGATGAGGACGAATTGCGCCGCGCCGCGCGTGTTGCCCAAGGCATTGAGCGTGCGTTAAAAGGTGAAATAAAGATCGCCGAAGCGGTGGCCGCGCGGGCGCCGCACCGAGGTCATTCTGCCAAAACCTTCTCGGTGGTCCCCGAGGTCGTGCTGGACAATGCCGTATCGAATAAGTTTACCGTCATTGAAATATCGGGCCTTGATCGGCCAGGTCTATTGTACGAACTGACAACGACCCTCGGCAGGCTGCATCTCAACATCGCTTCCGCCCATATCGCTACCTTTGGCGAAAAGGCCGTTGACGTGTTTTACGTCACCGACCTAACGGGGGGAAAAGTGGGCCACGCTGCGCGGCAAGCTACAATTACCCGCACTTTGCTCGAACTTTTCGGCATGCGCGAGACCGCGTGAGTGTTGATAGACGCAGAATCTCGGGATTTATCGTGCATCCCCTTGATTTTCTTGTACGGAAACCTGATATCGAGCATGCAAGAGACCTACCACCCAACCATGATTGAGTGCCATGACCGATAAGCCTTCGAACGATGCTCCCCAACACGATACTGCAGCACCTGCGTCCACTGAGAAAACAGAGGCTGACATTCTGGCTGTGATCGAAGCTCTCAATGCCGAAAATGCGAGCCTAAAGGACAAATCGCTTCGTACGTTGGCTGACATGGAAAATCTTCGCCGCCGGACAGAGAAAGAAGTCGCCGATGCACGTAATTACGCGGTGACGGCCTTTGCGCGTGACATGCTGTCTGTAGCCGACAATGCTCGGCGTGGCATCGAGAGCATTCCGGCTGATGCGCTCGCGTCGGCGAATGGCGCATTTAAAACACTGATTGAAGGCGTTGAGCTGATCGAACGCGATCTTCTTAAGACTTTGGAGCGGCACGGGATCAAGAAGCTCGAGCCTCAAGGCGAGAAATTTGATCCTAACGTGCATCAAGCTATGTTCGAAGTGGAAGATGCAACAGTTCCGTCGGGCACCGTGACACAAGTTGTTCAGGCCGGCTTCGCCATTGGCGAGCGGGTGTTGCGACCAGCACTGGTGGGCGTCTCGAAGGGTGGTCCAAAGGCAAATAGCATCAATGCAACCGCTTAACCAACTGGCTTAGTGCTGGGCTTTGGTGACCCGCCTCAATGTCAGATTGATGCGACCACCATTGGGCAGCAATGATGATGTGCCAGCATAAATTCGGCTAATGCCATGGAACGCCAGCCTAGCTGGGCCTCCAAAGGCGATCACATCGCCGGAATTCAATTTAAGTGATTCGGTCGGTCCGGTCCGCTCTTCCGTACCGATCCGAAATAAAGCACTATCCCCCAAGGATACGGAAACGACAGGAGCGTCTAGGTCCTGCTCATCTTTATCCTGATGCAGGCCCATTTTCGCCGAGGGCCCGTAGTAATTAATCAAACAGGCTTCAGGACTATCGAAACGTCGCTTGGGAGTATCTGAAACGCTTGCGAGATTACCTGAGTTATCCTTACCGCAAACCCTCGTGGAACGATCGAAACCGCCGCTTAGACTATGCCAAAGACCGAGTAAATCTGCCGGAATCGGAGGCCATTTCACCCCGGTATGAGGGTGGGTCGACTGGTAGCGATAGCCCGATTTATCCGATACCCAGCCCAAGGATCCGAAGTTAAGCATCTTGACCGAAAACGGAGTTCCCCACCTGGGTAAAGTGGGCTGAAACCAACCTAACGCATTGGCATGTCCTATGATTTCATCTCGCAATGCCTCTTGCGCGTGCCGGTTAAAGTATTCCGGATAATAATAAACACCTGGCTTGACGATGATTTCTTTGATCATCCTAATGTTTTATAAAAAAACGTTGCCGCGCCTAATCCACCATCAGGCCAAAGCGCAAAACCGGGAATTATACCTACTCTTTGATAACCAGCCCGAAGGTATAATCTTTCAGCGGGGCTATCAGACGCCGTATCGAGGGTGAGCAACGTCAACCCCCGCCGTTTGGCTTCAATATCGACCGCACTCAGCAGTTTTTGGCCAATCCCTTTTTGGCGATGGGCCGAATGAACCAGCATCTTAGCTACATCGGCCCGGTGCGGCTGATTCGGGTTCCAGGCCGGCTGAAGCTGAACGGTGCCAACTGCCCGTCCATTTTCAATCGCTGCGAACAGCACAAGTTCATTGCGCGCGGCATCTTCTGCGATATCCGTGAAAAAGCCGATTGCCTCTGCAAGGCTGAACGGGTTCATAAAGCTGACAGATGCACCCTTATTGACGCAATCTTTCAGGATCAACGCTAATTCAGGGATCCGCTTGCGGGCTTCCTCACCATCCAGAATTCGAATATCGATCAAGCAGTTAAAACCTTTTTCGATTCGACCGTGGAGTCTGCCTTGAGGCGATAAACGAGTGGTACGCCGGTATCGAGTTCCATGGTCGGGATCGTTTCGGGTGTCAGGCGATCCAAAATCATGACTAGTGCACGCAGTGAATTGCCATGAGCCGCTATAATAACACGCTCCCCGCGTAGGACACGGGGAAGGATTTCCTGACAATAATAAGGTAGAACGCGCGCCACGGTATCCTTGAGACTTTCTCCTCCCGGAGGAGGAACGTCATAAGACCGACGCCAGAGATGAACCTGTTCGTCACCCCATTTGGCGCGAGCATCATCCTTATTCAGCCCGGAAAGATCACCGTAGTCCCGCTCATTAAGCGCCTGTTCGCGGATTGTAATCAGGTCGGATTGCCCTAGTTCACCCAAGATCAGCCTGCAGGTATGTTGAGCGCGCGTGAGGGCCGAAGTAAATGCGACATCAAACTGTAAACCCATAGCTTTCAAGCGTTGTCCGGCGCCAGTTGCCTCGTCCACTCCTTGGGATGTCAGGTCCGGGTCTTTCCATCCCGTAAAAAGGTTTTTTAGATTCCAATCGCTTTGGCCATGGCGAACGAGGACAAGCAAGCGTTCCATATCAAGTGTCTCCAGCATGTGTGGGCGCTAAATATCGCCCAAGTTTAAAACATCCATCATCGAGTATAGACTGGGCTTCTTACCCTGCCCCCAAAGTGCAGCGCGAACGGCACCTCGTGCAAAAATCGCCCGGTCCTCCGCGACATGTGAAAGCGTAATGCGTTCGGAGGGGCCTGCAAAAACAACGCTATGGTCACCAACAACTGTACCTCCGCGCAATGTCGCAAAGCCAATTGTGCCCGACTTGCGAATACCCGTATGCCCATCCCTAGAACGCACCGTATGCGCGTGATCAAGCGGAATATGACGACCAGCCGCCGCCGCTTCACCAAGTAACAAAGCTGTGCCAGACGGCGCATCAACTTTCATTCGATGGTGCATTTCAAGAATTTCAACGTCGAAATCCTCGCCCAGAGTTTGTGCAACACGCTTAACCAGTGCGGCAAGGAGATTAACGCCCAAGCTCATATTGCCCGATTGAATGATCACCGCATGGCGGCCTGCGGCTTCCAATTTTTTGAGATCACCCAAGGTCAATCCCGTCGTCCCAACCACATGAACAATGCGGGCTTGGGCAGCTAATGCGGCATAGTGAGTGGTCGATTCGGGCGTCGTAAAATCGATGACAGCCTCCGCAGCCGCGAAAAGTGGCAAAGGATCATCGGTGATCATAACGCCATTTGAACCAATATTGGCAAGTAAGCCCGAATCTTGGCCAAGATACGGAGAGCCAACGCGTTCAATCGCGCCCGCAAGGATAGCACCCTCCGTATGATGGATGGTTTCAATCAGCATGCGACCCATCCGGCCAGCAGCTCCCACCACGACGATGCGCTTGTTCGACATGATATTCGTCTCTGGGTTCAAAAGCATTTCAACATCCGCCTGCACACAACGCGATCAGGCTCGTCTGGTCAACCAATCGCGGCACGAATCTCGTCAACTATCGCGTCCGCCGCTGCCTTTGGTTGGTCCGCACCCGTAATCGGACGTCCGATCACAAGGTAGTCGGCTCCAGCGCGAATAGCCTCGCCGGGCGTCATGACTCGCTTTTGATCGCCTTTAAAAGCGCCAAGAGGACGAATCCCCGGCGTGACCAAATTCATTTCCGGACCCAGCAAGGTTCGCATGGCACCCACTTCTTCTGGCGAAAGGATCAGTCCGTCCATACCAATTTCTTTGGCCTGTCCTGCGCGACGTGCGACAAGGTCTCGGACGCCCATTGCGTATCCGGCTTCGGCCAAGTCGCTATCGTCGTAAGATGTCATGACGGTAACAGCGAGTAATTTCAACGAACTCTTTCCCCGGCCCAAAGCGGCGGCCTTCATGGTTTGCGGAAAGGCATGAACCGTCAAGAACGTAGCGCCGAGATCGGCCACACGCGACGTAGCTTTCTCGACTGTATTCGGAATATCATGCAATTTAAGGTCAAGGAATACCTTCTTGCCCCGCGATGAAAGCTGGCGAACAAGGTCCAATCCACCCGAATAAACCAGCTCCATCCCAATTTTATAGAAGGTAACACTATCGCCAAGCCGCTCGATAAGGGCTTCGGCCTCTTGGATGCTTGGCAGGTCGAGAGCGACAATCATCCGGTCGCGTGGATCGGTGGCAGACATTACGAGCCTTTATTTTTAAACGGGTAGGGTTGCGATCCCAGATTCGGCACGCAAAATCAAGCCGCGTGGGATCCATCCCGATAGGTCCACACGCGAGCAGGTGGCAGATTACGCCAAATGACCGATGACGGCTGCGAAATAACATCAGGTTGCGAGCGCGGAATCGGCGACGTTATCGCATAGGTAAATTGGATAAACGGCGCTGCCGGGGCCATAAACTTAAACGCGTTTAAGAGTAACCGAATGCGCTCCTCCACGGGACGGTAAAAAAGCGGCAAACCTGATATGACGGCCTCTGCTGGCGGCAAATTAAGTCCGTCAAGCCGGCCAGCTAAATCATAGGCATCGCCCTGAATAATCTTCGAACAGGGATACCGGCGGCTTAATATCTGACAAAAAACCGGATTAAATTCCACGAGTACCAATCGCTTTGGTTCAATTCCGCGCCGGATCAAAGCGGATGTTACCGCCCCCGTACCTGATCCCAACTCAATAACGGGTCCGTCGCCATAACGCTCAACTTCGATGGCAATCGCGGAAGCAAGGAAACGACCCGAAGGAATGATGGCACCAACCATGAGAGGCTGATCGATCCACGCCTTAAAAAAACGAGCCACATCGTTTCGTTCGGTTTTGATATCCATATGATATCAGACACAATCTCGTCTGCCATAGCAATCCGCGCGATTACGTCATTCAGCCCCACCGGCAAAGAATTCCTTCATCCGGTTGAAAAAGCCAGCGCTTTCTGGCTGCGTTTCTTTTGAACTCTCGGTTTCAAATTCTTTCAGCAAATCTTTCTGCCGCTGAGTTAGCTTTTGTGGTGTTTCGACCGAAACCTGAATATAGAGATCGCCACGATCGCGCGACCGAAGGACGGGCATTCCTTTGCCACGCAATTTGATCTGCTTGCCCGACTGAGTACCTTCGGGCACCGATACGGCTTTCATCTCCCCATCCATCATGGGGACGCGCAACTCGCCGCCGAGAGCAGCGGTGCCCATCGAAATCGGAACCCGACAATAGAGATCTGCTCCATCGCGTTGGAAATAGCGGTGCGATTTCAACGAAAGAAAAATGTAAAGGTCCCCGGATGGACCACCCCGAAGGCCGCCTTCACCCTCGCCTGATAATCGAATTCGGGTACCATCTTCAACACCCGCCGGGATATTGACGGATAAGTTCCTATCTTTCGTCACTCGTCCTGCACCGTGACATGACGCACATGGATCATCAATGACTTCACCACGACCTTGGCATTTTGGACAGGTCCGCTCGATCGAGAAGAAGCCTTGGCTGGCGCGGACGCGGCCATGGCCACCACATGTCGAGCAAGCCTTGGCCTTTGTACCAGGTTTTGCACCCGTCCCTGCACAAGGTTCGCAGGTGACGGCCGTCGGAATCGTTAATGTTTCAGTTTTACCGTTGAAGGCATCTTCAAGTGTAATTTCGAGGTTATAGCGCAGATCGGAACCACGTTCACGACCGTCTGAACGGCGTTGTCCGCGCCCTCCGCCAAGACCGCCAAATAAATCCTCGAAGATGTCCGACATGGACGAGCCGAAATCGCCGCTGAAACCGCCACCACCGCCGCCTTGTTCGAAAGCATTGTGACCAAATCGGTCATAGGCTGCGCGCTTCTGCCCATCTGACAATATTTGGTAGGCTTCGTTCAATTCTTTGAACTTGGATTCAGCTTCTGCATTCCCCGGATTTTTGTCCGGGTGATGCTGCATGGCGAGTTTGCGAAAAGCTACCTTAAGTTCGGCCTCCGTCGCGGTACGAACGACGCCAAGAATTTCGTAGTAATCGCGCTTGCTCATGCTTGATCCATCGTCAATGTATCTACTTGCAGTGTACCGGCCCAGTTACGACAAAACCCGGCACGGTAGGCGTGCCGGGTTTTGGATCGAATATCAGGCGCAATTAGCCCCGCTTCTTCTTGTCATCGTCACCAACTTCACGGAAGTCGGCATCGATGACATCATCCTTGCCATGATCACCATCGTGATCTTCGTGATGACCATCGGCATGCTCGCCGCCATGTTCACCGGGACCGGCAGCATACATCGCCTCGCCAAGCTTCATGGAAGCCTGCATGAGATCCGTCGTCCGTGCCTTGATGGTCTCCGGATCTTCACCTGCAAGCGCCGCTTTCAGGGCTTCGATCGCACTATCAATCGCCGCCTTGTCCCCTGCCGACACTTTGTCACCATGTTCTGATACCGATTTTTCGGTCGAATGGATCAGGCTTTCTGCTTGGTTCTTGGCTTCTACGAGTTCACGACGAACTTTATCGTCCGCCGCATGAGCCTCGGCATCCTTCACCATTTTTTCGATTTCAGCGTCGGATAAACCACCCGAAGCCTGAATGCGGATCTGTTGCTCCTTGTTCGTCGCCTTATCCTTTGCCGTCACGTTGACAATACCGTTGGCGTCGATATCGAAGGTAACCTCGACCTGAGGCACACCGCGCGGTGCTGGCGGCAGTCCTACGAGGTCGAACTGACCAAGAGCCTTGTTGTCAGCTGCCATTTCGCGCTCACCCTGGAACACACGAATTGTCACTGCATTCTGGTTGTCTTCTGCGGTGGAGAAAACTTGGCTCTTCTTCGTTGGAATCGTAGTGTTACGATCAATCAAACGTGTAAACACGCCACCAAGCGTTTCAATACCGAGCGAAAGCGGTGTCACGTCAAGAAGGAGAACATCTTTCACATCGCCTTGGAGAACGCCAGCTTGAACGGCAGCACCAATCGCCACTACTTCGTCCGGATTAACACCCTTATGCGGCTCTTTGCCGAAGAAGTTTTTAACAACATCCTGCACCTTTGGCATGCGCGTCATGCCGCCGACCAAAATGACTTCGTCAATATCGGCTGCCTTCAGGCCCGCATCTTTGAGCGCCTTTTTGCAAGGCTCGATCGTCTTTTGAACCAAATCATCCACCAGCGCCTCGAATTTCGAGCGGGTCAATTTCAAGGCCAAATGCTTAGGACCCGATGCATCAGCGGTGATGTAGGGGAGATTGATTTCAGTTTGAGCCGCAGAGGAAAGCTCGATCTTGGCCTTTTCAGCGGCTTCCTTGAGCCGTTGAAGGGCGAGCTTGTCCTTTTTCAGATCGATACCCTGCTCTTTTTTGAACTCGTCTGCCAAATATTCAACTAGACGCATGTCAAAGTCTTCACCACCAAGGAACGTATCGCCGTTGGTTGACTTAACTTCAAAGACGCCGTCGCCAATTTCAAGGATCGACACGTCGAACGTGCCACCGCCGAGATCATAAACTGCAATCGTGCCGGCCTTTTTCTTATCAAGGCCATAGGCAAGCGCCGCCGCCGTTGGCTCGTTGATGATACGAAGCACCTCAAGGCCTGCGATCTTGCCCGCATCTTTGGTTGCTTGGCGCTGCGCGTCGTTAAAATAGGCAGGAACCGTAATAACGGCCTGGGTGACACCGGTGCCGAGATAGGCTTCAGCTGTTTCCTTCATTTTCTGAAGGATAAATGCGGAAATCTGTGACGGCGAATACGTCGTGCCGCGGGCCTTAACCCATGCGTCGCCACTTCCGCCCTTGACGATTTCGTAAGGAACAAGCCCCTTATCTTTCTGCGTCATGGGATCGGCATAAGTACGTCCGATCAACCGCTTAATCGCAAAGAACGTCGCCTCTGGGTTGGTAACGGCCTGACGCTTTGCAGGCTGCCCGACCAAGCGCTCATCCGAATCTGTAAAAGCCACAACCGACGGCGTGGTGCGGGCGCCTTCGGCGTTTTCAATCACTTTAGGAGCCGAACCATCCATCACTGCGATGCAGGAATTGGTTGTACCCAAATCGATACCGATAACTTTTGCCATAATACTGCTTCCCCTGTCATAGCGAGATCGCCGCACCCCGAAGGCGGTGCCGGCTTTGGTCCGCAACACAAAGACATCAAGCCTTTTTTGTCGCTTACCGATCTCCAAGATTTCGGACCATCCGGCCCGGTTTCGAGGGGTATATAGGGGGGTGCTCGATAGGCTTCAAGAAGCCTTTCTACCGTAAAGCCCAAGAATCTTCAGATTAATGCGCTAAATTCAATCCCGAATGCTTCCCGCGTGACCAGCCTCCCAGCCCAATATCGCTTGTTTCCGATTCAATCCCCAATGATAGCCCGTCAAAGAGCCCGATTTTCCAATAACGCGATGACACGGAACGACAAAAGAGACCGGATTACGCCCAACAGCCGAGCCAACCGCGCGGGCAGCCTTTGGCTTACCCAGCTTTTCGGCAATGGTTGAATAGGTTGTGGCGCGCCCAAGCGGGATGCGAAGCAAGGTTTCCCAAACGCGGACTTCAAAATCTGTTCCGATAAAGACAACACGCAGTGGCGTTTCTGGCCGCCAAAGAGCCGGATCAAAGGCTCGGGCAGCTAACGGAGCGGTCAAGGCCTGATCCTGCTCGAAGTTAGCCTTAGGCCACCGCCGTGCCATATCCGCGAGAGCAGCACCATAGTCTCCTTGATCGACAAAGCCTAAGCCAGCCAGCCCGCGATCGGTTGCAATGGCAATCGCCTCACCAAAGGGCGAAGGATGATATCCATAGCGCAGCATAAGTCCCTCACCCCCCGCCTTCCAATCACCGGGAGACATGGCCTCATGCGTTACAAACAAATCATGCAATCGGCTGGGACCCGAAAGGCCCACTTCATAAGCCGTATCAAGAACCGACGCCGAATCCCGCAACATCGAGCGCGCATAATCAAGTGTAATGGCCTGTAAAAAAGACTTTGGCGAAAGGCCCGACCACCGACGAAACACATGATGAAGATGAGGTTCGGAGAGGCCGACATGCTCGGCAATGGATTCCAATGACGGCTGATTGCGCCAATTTTCCGTAATATAGGCCAATGTTCGCCGAACTTTGTCATAATCAGAATTGGCTTCAGGCAGTTCAATTGGGGCGGTTAGGATGGTCATGTAATCCTCGAAATGCCGAACAATATCCAAACCTAGTGCCTTACAAAACATGCCGACACCCGAAAGCGATGCTTAATGTACCTTATGCGTAAATCGGGCCTCGCTTAGCCTCGCCGATTGCCCGCGAGAGATGACGGCCAAGATGAGCCTTATCATCGGGGCCTAAAAAATGGCCAACAGACACCTGTTGTCCCCGAGACGCTAAAATCAGGCGAGTGCAGCCAAATTCTTCGTGTTCTTCCAGAACAAGGCGCGTCCATATCGGATTGAACCGCCATTCTCGGGCTTCTCCGGTATGCGATATCTTGCGCAAGAGTATTTCAAAAGGACCAACGATTACTTCTTCATGTCCCCAAGCCGCGCGGAAATTGGCGCGAAAGGCAAAATAAAGCAGCACAACATCAAGCCCGTAAAAGCCCGCTACCGGCCAAAAACCTAAAAGGATGAACGGAAGGCTTGCAAAAGCGCTGGCACCGGCCACAAGCGCCATCACGAGCCGGAATCCACCAATCTTGAGCGATCGGTGTGGCCGAAGGACTGTTTCGAACAAAGGGATTTCCAATGAATCGGCCATGCGCTTGCCCGTTACCCTTTAAAACTCTTATAGAGTGATCATCATGGCATCAAAATTATCTTCCGTCATCAAGCCGCAAAAGCAAAAATCCGCAGGTCCGAAGGCCTTATCAAAGCCACAGATCGCCGACATATTTCGTCGCTTTGCCGCTATTGATCCCGAGCCGAAAGGCGAGCTTGAGCACGTTAACGCCTATACATTGCTCGTTGCGGTTGCCTTATCGGCGCAAGCCACCGATGCAGGGGTCAATAAGGCCACGCGCGCTTTGTTCAAAATTGCCGAAACGCCTGAGAAAATGGTGGCTTTAGGCGAGGATTCCGTTCGCGAATATATCAAAACCATTGGACTGTTTCGAACCAAAGCCAAAAATGTGATGGCGCTGTCTGAGGCCTTGATTGCTCAACACGGCAGCATTGTGCCGGAAGATCGGGAGGCGCTGCAACAACTGCCAGGCGTTGGACGCAAGACCGCCAATGTTGTGCTGAATATGGCGTTCGGCTGGCCTACAATGGCGGTCGATACCCATGTTTTTCGCGTTTCCAACCGAATACCTCTCGCAATTGGCAAAACGCCGGAGGCCGTTGAAAAAGGTCTTGAAGCGGTTATTCCAGAGGAATTTGGGCTCCATGCCCATCATTGGCTTATTTTGCATGGCCGTTATGTCTGCAAAGCGCGCAAGCCCGAATGTTGGCGGTGTTCGATAAGCGAACTTTGCCGTTTCGAGCCAAAAACACCGAGCCCAAGTGCTTAAGACTGTGCCAAGGCATCATTAGCGGGTTGTTTCCCGACCACGCCGATTCTATACCCGACGGGTTACTGGGGTTGATCCGAATCGCCGGAACCAACCTTATTTCGTTTGATCCGTTCCCTGAACGGTGTTTTCGTTTTCCGGTTTCAGGACTTTAGTGCCTCATGGCCACGTTGTATCATTCCGCTTTTTGTCCACATTCGCGCTTCATCCGGCTCGTTCTAGGAGAGCTGGGATTTTCCGTTACTTTGGTTGAAGAACGGGTCTGGGAGCGTCGTAGAGAATTTCTGCTGATGAACCCGGCGGCAACGACACCCGTGTTTTTAGAAGAGCAAACAGGCCCCTTGCCGGGTGCCGGTGTGATATCGGAATATCTCGATGAAACAAGGGGGTTAGCGCTCGGTGAGCATCGTTTTTTGCCTGATGGGCCTCTGGAACGTGCTGAAGTCCGCCGCTTGCTGGACTGGTTTAACGGCAAGATGTTTGACGAGGTGACGGGCTATCTTGTGACGGAAAAAATTAATAAGCGATTCATGAGTGCTGAACAGGGTGGGGGTGCTCCGGATATGGGGGCTATTCGTGCCGCACGGAACAATGTGCGTTATCATTTATCTTATATCGATTATTTGATGGCCCACCGGAACTGGCTTGGCGGTCCGCGGTTGACCTATGCCGATCTTGCGGCGGCAGCACAATTATCGGTGGCTGACTATTTAGGCGATGTTCCATGGTCGGCCAATGAGGCGGCAAAGACTTGGTATCAAAGGATAAAATCGCGTCCGTCGTTCCGACCTTTGCTCGCTGATCGGGTGCCGGGAATGGACCCTTCGGCGCATTATGCGGACCTTGATTTCTGACCCCCGCAGCGCTCAAACAGGCGCTGGTCGCCAGAGCGAATGCGGAGGGGTTTTCCGCCGTCAAAATCACGACACCGGACGCCATTCCTGAGGCTTTACAGCATCTTAAGGCCTATCTCGATGCCGGATACCATGGCACGATGGACTGGATGGAAACCCGCGTTGAGGAGCGGGCCGACCCCATAAAGCTTTGGGGCCAAGTAAAAAGCATCATTATGCTTGGAATGTCTTACGCGCCCGATTTTGACCCTCTGGATATAATTGAAAAGCACGAGCTCGGGGCCATTTCAATCTATGCCCGGTCCCGCGATTACCATGAAGTCTTGAAAGGCAAACTGAAGCAGATTGCTCAATTTGCGATCGTTAATGCGGGCTTTGAGGTAAACAGCGCCAGTGCGTTCGATACTCAAACGGCCAGTTCCGATAATCGAATCGCTAAATCATCCGCTGAACCCGCGGTCAAAGTGTTCGTCGACACCGCCCCTGTGATGGAAAAAGCACTCGCCGCCGCCTCAGGCCTCGGCTGGCAGGGCAAGCACACGGTGCTGGTGTCGCGCGAGCATGGCAGCTGGCTTTTTTTGGGCGCGATTTTCACGACGCTCGATTTGCCGCCCGATGTGCCGGAAGGCAACCATTGCGGCAGCTGCACCAAGTGCCTCTCGATCTGCCCGACCAATGCCTTCCCCGCTCCCTACCAACTCGACTCGCGAAAATGCATTGCCTATCTCACCATCGAGCATAAGGGGCCGATTGACCTGACCCTTCGCCCACTGATGGGCAACCGGATTTTTGGTTGCGATGATTGCTTGGCCGTTTGCCCGTGGAATAAATTTGCCTTGGCAACGCGGGAGGCCAAATTGCAGGCGCGTGAGGAATTTGCGGCACCTCGCTTGGCCGAGCTTGTGCAGTTAAACGATGCCGATTTTCGGGTGAAATTTGCAGGCACTCCGGTGAAGCGCACAGGGCGCGATCGGTTTATCCGGAACGTGCTGATCGCGATTGGCAATTCGGGTGATACGGCGCTTGCCCAAGAGGCGGAGCGCTTGCTCGATGATGCGTCCCCTGTGGTGCGGGGGGCTGCGGTATGGGCGCTTTCGCGTCTTCTACCCATCGGACAATTCGCCACCTTGCGTGAGCGCTATCATTCGCGCGAAACCGATGGAACGGTAGCGGATGAATGGCAGGCAGAGGCAAATACGCCATGAACCTTGTGGTCTTCGGATTGGGCTTTACGTCGGAGGCGTTTTTGCGCTTTGCCGAAGGGCGGTTTGCGTCGGTTGTTGCAACCGTGCGTTCGGCTGAAAAAGCGGCACGAAAAACCAAGCCCGGATGCGAAGTTTTGGTGTTCAATGGAGAGACCGCTGATCCGCGAATTTCGGAAGCGTTGAGCAAAGCCGATGCCGTGTTGATTTCAGCCGGACCCGACGAGAGGGGGGATCCGGTGTTGCGGCGCTTTGCTCATGCGATTGACGCCTCAAAATCCATTCGCTGGATCGGCTATCTCTCGACCATCGGCGTGTATGGCGATGCCGATGGCGGATGGGTAGATGAGAGCGTGCCACCAAACCCTTCGCATGCCCGCACGCAGCGCCGTGTTGAGGTGGAGCAGGAATGGCTGGCCTTGGGCGCACGCTCCGGTAAGGCGACGCAGATTTTTCGGTTGGCGGGCATTTACGGGCCGGGGCGAAACCCGATCCTCAATCTCGATCAGCGCGCGCAACGCGTGATCAAAAAGGGGCAGGTATTTAACCGCATCCATGTCGACGATATCGCGCAGGTGCTTTTGGCCTCAATGGGTAAACCGCGTCAGGGGGCGGTGTATAATGTCTCCGACAATGAGCCTGCACCGCCGCAGGATGTGTTGCTCTATGCCGCCGAGTTGATGGGCCGCGAACCGCCGCCGGAAGTGCCGTTTGAACAAGCGGTGATGAGCGAAATGGCGCGGAGTTTTTATGCGGATAACAAGCGGGTATCGAATACGCTGATCCGCGAGGAATTGGGGGTTGAGTTAAGGTATCCGACTTATCGCGAGGGGGTTGGGGCGTTGGCACGGGCTGTTATGCGTCCTTCTCCCCTTGCGGGAGAAGGTGTCATGCGAAGCATGACGGATGAGGGCCCTCACCCGACCCCCGTTCGGGGGCCACCCTCTCCCGCAAGGGGAGAGGGAAGCTAAATTGAGTTTTTCAACCACGCACCCAACAACGCCTTCATCTTGTCGCGTGATATAACGTTGGGGAATATATAGGCTCTTTTCAGTGGCACTTGGTTTGAGCGAGAGCTTATGATGCAAAGGGAAAAGATGGTCCTCTTTTTTGGTAATGAGCCAATTGCTATGTCCAATCCGTCATGGGGAAGGAGATACTGCGATGGAGTTATTTAAATTTATTGGTGCCGCGATTGGAATAATAACTGGCATTTTTACAATTATTGATTTGTATTCTCGGGGAAAGCCGTACACTTATATAGTAAATTCGAACAATAATCGTAATAGGGTTTTGGTAATTCAAAATATAAGCCAATATTCTGTTTTTATTATTGGAATTACTCCATCAAATTCTGAAATATGCTTCACCGAAAATAATGACACTGAGAATATAATCAAAGCTCAGTTAAATAATTCAATTAATAAAATAATTGGTCCTGGTGATGTTTATAGGCTTATCCTTTTTTCGAAATACAAAGACGGCTTACCAACCGCCCTAGAATTTGAAAAATTTACGATCAAAATCACCTGGCGTCGCGGTGACAATACATCACTCTGGCGGCTTCCCTTAACAGTAAAAGGGCGCTCGACAGATATCATTGTGCCTTGATCAAAGTTGTAATCGCAGTAAGAAACGATTTGCCGTCCAAAAGGGCTTTCCGAACAAGATTGGGTTCGACGCTATCACCCCTATAATCAGCGATCAGACGAAGCTCGTGCAAGCG